>JBFJZC010000087.1:0-9904 GCA_041622295.1 Porticoccaceae bacterium | reverse complement strand
TCAACCCAGTTGAAAGTCTCGCCCACCGGTAGCGAATCGAGAATCGTCCCCGCGCGTTCGCGAATCAGCTCTTCCATATTTACCAGGTTTCGGGGAGCAACGGCTTCCTGAACCGTACGCCGCTGATTACCGTGCTCGGGTTCATCCATAGCTATAAACATCGAAACATTCAGTTCCTGATCAGGATCCTGGAGGCTAATAGCCGGTTTAGAGGAGAACACTTCGGGGTTTCCTTCTACCGCCATGATGTCGTCAAATTTGGTTACCGACCAAAAAGGTCCAAACTCTGAATCCTTGCAGTAGTGGATCGGATCCTCCTTCCTCAGTCGATCGAAGAAACCCCACATCGTATTGGATTGAAATAAAGCGGCCTGTGAAACGTCAAATTCGTCCAGGGGGATACTATATGGATCTCTCCCTAGCATTGTGGTGCGTGGTTGGGGTGTATAAGCCATGTTCAGTTACTCCTGTATAGGCAATTGTTATTTTTCGCGACATTAACTCACTTAAAACTGGAACTCGGGTAGCCTGACAATGAGCCCGTCCAGTTCATCACTTACCTTGATTTGACAGCTTAAACGTGAATTTGATCGCCGATCTGGATTCAAACTCATTATCGCCTCCTCGGTCTTACCCGGCTGGCCGACCTTCGGCATCCATGCTTCATCCACATAGACATGGCAGGTGGCGCAGTTACATTCGCCACCACAGTCAGCATCAATACCAGGAATCAGATTGTCGACAGCCGCATTCATTACGGAAAGACCGTTTTCTACGATAAGGGTTTGCTCTTCACCATCGTGTTGAATAAAAGTAATTTTTGACAAGATACGCCTCCTCACTTCATTTTATTTATGCATTTTAGTGCAGTTTTCAGAGGCGTGTTTTATAGCACAATAACTATTGAGGGGCGAATTAACTTATTCATCGGTGAGACAATCTTTTATCGCGTTTTTTTGATCTGCAAGTCGACCAGGGTCGAATCTACGCCCGTATAACTGTCTTCCGGCCATAAAATCGACGGGCGAATTTACAGCGTCCACCGCAACCAGCCGACCGGAATGCAGGTAAAAAATCGCAAACTGCCTGGTGAGCAAGTCGCCTCGCAGAACCTGCTGCTCCCCGTCCGCGGAAAAACCGACCATTTGCAGTTTGTGCTCGTATTGATCAGACCAGAACCAGGGTACGGCAGCGTAGCTTTTCCCTTTCCCCACAATATTGGCGGCAACCACCTTCGCCTGTTCCATGGCATTGGGCACGGATTCCAGTCTTAATCGTCGTCCTAACAGGGGGTTAGGATGATTGGCGCAGTCGCCGGCAGCATAGATATTAGCAAACGATGTTTGGCTAAACTCGTTAGTTATAATGCCATTATCGCAGACGATACCCGCATTTTTCGCCAACTCAATGTTTGGCATGATGCCGATTCCTACGATTACCATATCTGCGTCAAGACGTTTATCGGCGCACAGCACACCGGCTACACTTTCACTCCCTGTAAAGCCACTAACAGTAGTATTCAGGCAAATCTCAACACCTCGTTCACTATGAAGCTGATGATAAAACCTGCTCATTGCCTCTGTCGTAACCCGCTTAAGAATGCGCTCCTCTGTTTCAACCACCACAACACTTACCCCTGCGGCGGCGGCAACAGAAGCAACCTCCAGGCCAATATAGCCGCCGCCAATGATCACCAGCTTTTTCCCAGGGAGCATTTCAGACTTGATGGCATTGGCATCATCCAGGGTGCGTAAATAATGGATGCCCTTCAGATCACTACCCGGGACTTGCAACGTCCTGGGGCGACTGCCAGTGGTCAAAACCAGATTAAGATAGCCAATAACTTCACCGCTAGCTGTCGTCACGGTGTTGACCGCCGCATCAATCGTCTTGATGCGGTCGTTTAAACGGAGGGATATATTGTGATCCTGATAAAACGTATCTGCGCGCAGGAAAATACGATCACGCTCTTCTTCTGAAGATAAATACTGCTTCGACAGCAAAGGCCGCTGATAAGGCGGATAAGGTTCATCACCAAAGAGCAAAATTTCATCTTTACAACCCTGCTGCCTTAGGCTGGCAGCAACCTGCCCACCGGCCTGACCTGCACCTACAATAATGATTCGATTCATAACACAGCATCACATCAACAGAATTACGACTAATTTAGCCACCCCAAAACAATAAAGGTTTCGGTCGCGCCAGAACCGGACCGCAGCCATCAGATCCCGGGGTCGGCGGGCGCTATTATCGATCGGCAGTCATGCGAATAACCACGCGCAGGTGCTGGTACTTCCACACACCGTCGATTTTTACGTAGTCATCGTCGTATCTCGCGCTCATCCAGATTTCCTTATTGTTTTCGGTAAATGTCCACGGCCCCATAATGTACCAGATGCCCGTGGCCCGTTCGCCATCGATCTGGATAACGGGGTTCGTGATATTGTGTTGGGAAAAACTAAACTGCTGTCGAAAACCACTAAAAAGATCGCGAATCGCCTGGTGCCCTTTAGCCTGGCCAAATTCACCACCTTCCCAGATGCCGTCTTCAGCAAAAACGGCAGCGATTCGATTAGGGTTATGCGTATCGTCACAAATCTCACAATAGCGCGCCTTCAGTTGTTTAATCGCCTCAATATCCTCAAGTCGAATTATGCGTTTTTCAAGCTCAGCCATATCCATAGTCACCTATCCTCCCAGTTTAGCGTCCTCATGATGATCCATCCAATAAAAATTAATACCCAGAAAAAGTATAGCGGAACACCGTCCTTGCATGTCACGCGGCAACCAAATCCTTTAGCTGACTATTCAATGACGTTCATCCGTGACGACATTGATGTCTGCCCAAATGATATCCATCTGAGTACCACACAGCCGTAATTCAAGAGAAGCTGTAATTATGCCGCGGCAGTGGCAGGGTGTTACATCACCGGATAACGAATATTTATTCGTTCAGGCTGGTAAACTACGAACCAGTCAGGACAGCCAGCGCCTGACTCTAATCAGGACAATCAAGACTGGATAGGATTTTTTTTAGGGATCAATTATGTTATGGATCAATCACCGTTGGCAGCAATCGCCGCATCGTCACCAGTTGTTGCGGAGCGTACTCATTGGCCGCATTGATACGCTGCTTATCTAGCGTATGAGCCTCGCATGACACCAGTCGGCGAGGCTTGTCAAAGAAATCACATAGTTGGACGCTCGGCCGTCACCAGGCTTTCAGAGACCTTATTTTCTATGCCCTTGCCAAACTCAAAACTAAGCGTGTTACTACAAACGTCTCGCCCAGCTTTTCTCATACTAACCCCTGTTTGTATATTTTTAGGGATAAGTACCTCGCTAGCTACCCAGTCATCAGTCAGTTATTTTTTAGTAGCACTCATTTTAACTGGCGCCCTGTCAGCCCACATCAGTGTCAATATGTTGAATGAGTATTTTGACTTCAAAAATGGCCTCGACTTCAAAACCCAGAAAACGCCCTTTAGCGGTGGCAGCGGTGCGTTACCGAGCAATCCCGAGTTGGCTGGACTGGTTTTAAAGGCAGGGCTACTTTTCCTGGTCGTAACGGTCATCATCGGCATCTATCTTTGCCTCGAGCGCAGCGTGCAAATTCTGCCCATTGGGCTACTCGGCGTCACGCTACTCACCATCTATACTCCATGGCTGAACCGTTCCCCCACTTTATGTTTAGTCACACCTGGCCTGGGTTTTGGGGTTTTAATGGTGGTGGGTACTCATGTGATACTAACAGGGCAACATGCAGCCCTGCCCTGGCTCGTATCCCTGCCACCCTTTTTCCTGATTAACAACCTGCTACTCCTGAACCAGTACCCGGACATGGCAGCTGATGCCAGCGTGGGAAGAAAAACATTTCCCATCGCCTTTGGCCTGAAGACGAGCACTCGTGTCTATGCCATTTTTCTACTGGCGGCCGGCCTATGCATCCTGTTGTTGATTGCTGCGCAAGTTTTGCCAAGCCAAAGTCTCATAGCGCTAATGCCCCTGTCGCTGGCTCTGCTCTCGCTGATTGGGGCTGTTAAGTATTCCTGTACACCAGCTGACAGGCCGAGATATATGGCCGCGAATGTGGCTGCGGCTATATTAACGCCACTGGTACTGGGCATATCGATTATTGTTTATCTACGGTTTGCAGGGTGAGCTCGCCCCTGGCTATCATCAAGCACCTGTACTAAAACAAGTGCTCGGATCCACAAAACCGACATCTCTGGGCAACCCTGTTATCGGCGGAACGAAAGCCTGTCGGAGCAAAGCCCAGTCACTGGGTCGTCTGTGGCCATATCGTGGGCAGCGCCAGGGCAGCGTTTGCAGGGGGTTGTGGACAGCACCTGAGTAGTGGGCGCGTAACCGTGTCGGGGCAGCCCATAGAGTATTGTGCTGTCAAATATAGCCATAAAGCCAATCTGGCAGGAGGAGCCTAAACGGGTTCGAGCAAGCTTCACAAAAATGTCCATGAAATACATTCCACATTTGCGCAGTTTTGTACTGTCTATACGCTGAAATCGTATTAGAATACCCTATGCTAAAATCTGCCATGCTTACAGCATCCTTCAACGCATAAGGGAGAATAATTAATAGTGGCGACATTACGGTATCTGCTGTTTAGCCTGTGCATATTGGCGTCCCTGTCCACACAGGCGGGTAATATTCCATCCACTCAACTGAACTCATGGCACCGTGATCCGGGAAAGCTCGATCTTGCCTCGGTTAACGCCTTGGTGATGGACACCCGCAACAACGCTGTGTTGTATTCAAGAAACCCCAACTCGGTGGTTCCCATAGCCTCCCTGAGCAAGCTGATGACCGTTATGGTGATACTGGATGCGAAGCAACCGTTAGATGAACGGATTGCGGTGGCCATTCAATCCACTAACGAGCTAAAAAACGTATTTTCACGCGTTCGGGTTGACAGCCAGTTAACACGCAAAGAAATGCTGCTGCTGACATTAATGTCTTCGGAAAATCGCGCTGCCGCCAGCCTGGCCCACCATTATCCCGGCGGATACGCCAAGTTTATCGAGGCAATGAACAGTAAAGCTAAAGCGCTTGGTATGCACAATACACACTTTGTTGAGCCCACTGGGCTGTCCTATCTCAATGTCTCTACGGCGCATGATCTGGCAGCCATGGTGAGCGCTGCAAGCGGCTACGCGCTGATCAAAGAAATGAGCACAACTGCGAAAAAAGACGCACATTTTAGCAAACCGAGTTACAGCCTGGCGTTCTACAACACCAACCCCCTTGTTCGCAACGGCAATTGGAACATCACCCTCAGTAAAACCGGTTTTAATAATATGGCAGGCCACTGTCTGGTCATGCAAACCGCGATCAATAATCGACCCGTTACCATGGTATTGCTGGACTCTTTTGGTAAAAAATCTCATGTTGGTGACGCTGGTCGCGTCCGACGTTGGTTGGAGACCGGCAACGGTGGCCTGGTGCCAGCTAGCGCGAAAGACTACGTTAAGCGCAAGGCAAGGGAAACAAACCTCTCTGCCAATCTCAACTAAAACCAGGTGTAAGGGGGATTACGGATCGGCAACTCACTGGAGTCAATCCAGCGGTCTACTGTGCAGTTGAGCTAACACTAATTTGCACTACATACCTATACGACGGGCCAGATTGATTTATCCAAAACAAATTAATAGCAGGGATAATGGCTAGTTAGCACTTCACAACATGCCGACAGAAATTCACCACCCCTCTGACCGTTCGGCGGTTGATAAATACCTCCGAGTCCTGATTGGTTTATCCAGACATAAAACCGCGCTAGAGTCTGACAATTACGGAAGACAAAACATAACCAGCAGGGACAAACCGGCGCAAAAAATTCTTTAGATTTTTAGTTTTAACACCACAGTCAATCATAGAGGACGACGAATGAAACACACGTTTATTAGGAAAATAGCAAATACCCTTGTCTGCTCATCGCTACTAATTGGATCAGCGGCCTATGCAGAAGACCTATGCTCTAGTGGTTTTCCGGCACCAGTCAGCGGAAATATCTCTAACAATGGGCAAGCGGGAGGCGGTTTCAGCACCCTCGGCGTCGTCGCACTGAAAGTCGGCGAGAAGCCAAATGTGCTCGCTAAAATGAAATGCGGCATCGTCGGAGTTGAGGCCCCGGCAGAGGCTGGAACTATCGCTTTTACTCACACTCTGAGCTGCGATGACAAGCTCGAAGTAGATCTTGGTTTCGGCCCGCAAACCGTCCACTCGCAGTTAACACTCAACACGCAAGGCTCGCTCGCTGCACAGTTCTGTAATGGCCAGGATCCGAGCCAGGGCATATTCGGACCGTTTACCGAACGCTCAGTGCCAGCAACCTACTACGGACAGAGCACCGGACGCGGTATGTTTACTGGTGTCACCGAAGGTGAAATCTTTATTGAGGGTGATATCAATTGCCTCGGCACTATCGACATGACATTTAAAGGCTATGTTTGCCTTGTTCCACCACAATAAATAACCGGTATTCAAATAACAAACAGGCCTGCTTATACCGCGGGCCTGTTTGTAAATATCCAGATAAAAATCACCTCAAAACTGGAGAAAACAGGCAGTTTTTACCCCTTCTTGTTCTGCCAGCCTAAGCTTTTCCTGGCTTTTCCCCATTAGCCATAGCGCAGGGACGAAGACATTTTTTACGTATCCGAACACTTGGTATAGCGTAATCAAATCTGGTCATATTGAAAATATCGAATCCGCATCTGTCGGCACCCGTCAATAGGACGCCGACATCAACTGGCCGTACAACAGCACCGCCACAACTAGTATCATTACCGCCGCAGCGCCCGCGGCTACGAAGCGAATAGTCGCCCGTCTGGCCCGCGCTTTTTCCTGCCACGTTCGTGGCCCAATCCGTTTACACAAAAACACCACTGAGGTAGCGAGGTTCACACAGGTAACATTGATGACCAGCAGCAACGCGGCGCCTGCCGCCAGTCGATAATCACCGTTACCCAGTAACAAAGCTGCCGTCGCAGCAGGTGGCAATAAGGCCACCGCTACCATTACCCCAACCAGAACAGACGACAACCCAGTGGTCAGGGACAAGGCCGCCGCCGCACCTGAGGCAAGGGCAAGCACAATACTATCCACGCTTACCACTGTGCGCGACATAACTTCAGCACTGGCTGACGCCATCGGCGACATACTACCAATCATCGCAGCGATAGCTACGGTCATTGCTATGCCAGCGCCGTTTACTCTTAAGGCCTTGCGCATCAAGTCACCGTCACCTAACACACAACCCAATGCCAAGGCGAGATTGGGCCCCAGCAGGGGCGCAATAACCATCGCGCCGATCACAACCGCCACATTATCCTGAAGCAGGCCAATCGTGGCGACGACTGTGGAGAGTACGACCAGGAGCACAAAGTTCTCATCAAGTTGAGCACCCTTCTCGATGCCGTCATAAAGAGACTCCCGTGTCACTGTGGCCCTGTCTTCCTTTTGCCGCTCCGCAGTAGCCGATTTAGGTAGCAAAGCGTCGGGAGAATAGACGGCGATTGAAACCGCCTCCTGTTTGCCAAGCAGGCCCTGCAGGTTGTCCAACGTCTCTTGCACCTGGTCATCGGCAACAAAAAAGCGCACCAGATGGGTATCGGGATTGTGTGCGGGCAGCTCTAACAAGCCCGTGGCGTTATTTGCCTCGGCGATGGCAGTGATGGTGTCACTGTGCCCGACATTGGCGATCACCTCTATAAGCTTCACAGATCAGGCGCTCCTACGAGTTATGCACGTTTAAAATAAGCCTACATGAAAGTCTCAAACCTGGGCGATTTTTCTCGGAAACAAATGAACCGGCTGATCTGATACAAGACCGCGCCAGGCCTTTAAGCAGTGGATCGTTCTGGAATAAATACTGGGACTCATAGAACGTAATAGCTGCACATTCTGCTGCCTGCCGTTGCATAACCCGTTGCAGAAGAAACTATACTTTACGCGCGGGACACTTATTCTCTCGCTCTCAAGGCGCGAAGATATCCGGTAATTCGCGCTTCAGCGGGGAAATACCTTTTCCAGGAAGCCTGCTCGCGTCTAACTGACCACTACGACAGAGATTCATGTTGCTATTCGCGATACTACGCGGCTCTATACGAACCCAGAACCGAGGCGTGGTTTATCCGTGTATTGCTTTGTGGTAGCTTGTCGGTCAACCAATTATTTCGCAATAGTACGGAGCATAAAATGTCTCATTTACGCTATCTACTTCCAATTACAGGTCTCATGGCCGCACTGGTTGTTTCTGTGCCAGTCTACTCAGGATCAGATCAAAGCAAACGTTCAAACTATGAACCCCCGCGTAACGCACAGGGGCACCCCGACATACAGGGCAACTGGGATTTTCGTTCCCTAACGCCCCTCGAGCGGCCCAAAGATTTAGCTGACAAGGCGGTATTCACACCAGAAGAGGAAGCGGCCTATCGCGCCAAGGTGACGCAGATCAACGACACCGACAATAAAAAAGACCTGGATCTACCGGCCGAATATGACGTAGAGGTTCCCTATAACAATTTCTGGCTGGACTACGGCACGACCATGAACAAGGATCGAAGGACATCGCTTCTTGTTGATCCGCCCAATGGCCGATTACCTGCGCTCACCGCCGAAGCGCGGGCGGGGATGCAGAATTATTTACTGCGCACTTTGCCGGTACGGGATTACTTTTCCATTGGTTTATCCACATTTCGACCCGCCGGCCCGGAGTCGTTGGGGCTCTCTGAGCGTTGCATGGTGGGATTCAACGCCGGCCCGCCGCTGATACCCAGCGCATATAACAACAACCTGCGCATCGTTCAGGGACCCAGGCATGTCGTGCTGTTCACCGAAATGGTTCACGACGCACGGATTGTACCCATGGACGGTAGCGCGCATTTACCGGCAGGAATGGAAAAATGGACCGGTGATTCCCGGGGTCATTGGGATGGCGATACACTGGTTGTCGAGACCACTAATTTTACCGACAAAACGCCGTCCTACCAGTTACCCTTATCTGAAGCAGGTCAAATCAGTGTCGTCGGTTCGGGCAAAAACTTACACCTTGTCGAACGCTTTACCCGAACCAGTGATTCTCAGCTAGTTTACGAATACACGGTCACCGACCCCACCTCATTTGCCAGGCCTTTCACCGTCGCCATCCCGTTGCAGGCGACCGAAGATCAAATATTTGAGTATGCCTGTCACGAGGGTAACCACGCCATGATTGGCATGCTGAGAGGCGCCCGACAGATGGAAAAAGACGCAGCGACCGCCGCTGTTAACTAAGGAAAAAATTAAAGTGGCTGTTTACTTGTTGATGAATGATATAGGCACAAAACTGCAGACATTAACAAGTCAACAGTCCCGAGGCTTACCATCCGCCAACCCTGATGAAGTTAAGCAAAACAACGCTAGTCCTGGTCAGCACGGCTTGTAGGCGGGCTATAGCTATAGCAGCAGGCGTTCGTTAATCAAAGCCCTGTATGACCGATCATTAGGGCTTACCAGGCATAGGCTTCTGGCGCTGGACCGCCAGGTCCAGGGAAAATGCCGTCTAGCTTCTCCAGCGTCTCCGTTGAGAGCTTAACCTCAGTAGCAGTGATGGCACTTTCCAGCTGCGCCATGGTGCGCGGCCCCACAATAGGTGCGGTGACGCCATCCTGATGGAGCAGCCAGGCAAGACCAACTTCTGCGGGATGGTGCCCCAGTTCGGCACATAACGGTTCATAGGCCTCAAGCCGCGCGCGGAATTTCTCGATCCGCGCCGTGGCGAACTGTTTTGAACGACGGCCTTCTTTAGTACTTTGCAGTGCGCCAGCCAAAACACCGCCGCCAAGGGGGCTCCACGGCAGCAGACCCAGACCGTACTCGCGGCAGGCCGGTAACACTTCAAGCTCTA
>JBFJZC010000086.1:0-9981 GCA_041622295.1 Porticoccaceae bacterium | reverse complement strand
TTGACCCGAGGCGTTACCTCAAGCATGACGCCGGTATCGCGGTATTGAATTTGACTCGTCACGTTAAAATTATCGGAATTGGTATTGGTGGATTCAGACGTTCTTATCGGCACCTGATCGCCAACCCGAATGGTGGCCGTTTGATTGTCCAGCACCATTAAGGAGGGTGAGGACAAGACGTTGAGCCGGGAATCCCCCGCCACTGCGTTCAATACGGCTCTGGTGCCGCCGGCATCGAATATTGCGTAGGTAAAATCCGCTGGACTAATAACGCCCTTCAGTGCGCCGGCAACGCTCCCGTCCGAGGGAATATTCAACCCACCCGTGCCGTTAAACTTGCCGTGGCTGTCTTTAAAAAACCACTGCAGTCCGTATTCAAGTTCCTTATCGAGGGTCACTTCAACGATAGATGCTTCGACCAGCACCTGCATCGGCATAACGTCCAGCTTCTTAATGGCTTTTTCAATTTCCGCATAGTCGGCTGCGGAGCCAAGTACCAACAGGGCATTGGTCTCAATATCCGCAATAATCGTCACGCCACCGACTTCTCTAGCGGTGGCGGGAATACCAGGGCGTTGCGCTGCGGTGGCGGGACTTTTGCCAGCTGATTGTCCACCTGATTTCCGCACCACGGCTGACGGCTTAGTTAAAGCTGCGAATTGATCCTGTTGCGAGCGCTGAGACGTGCCGTCATATCTACCCTCAAACAACTGGGTGAGGGTGCCAGCCAGCGCTTCGGCCTTGCTGTTTTGAACATAGTAAACGTACATGTTGGTGCCGTGAAGACTCTCGGTATGGTCCAGGCGCTTGATCCAGGTTTCCGCATCGTGCAGGTATTTTTGCTGAGGTGTAACAACGAGCAGTGCATTCAAACGCTCAATAATCGTCAGGCGAATGACGCCGGCGAGAGGGCCATCCGAGTGATCGCCAAACACACTCTCAAGCTCGTCGGCGATAGTCGCAGCATCGGCATTTTCCAGACGGAATAAACCAACCGACATTCCGCTCAGCTGGTCGACGTCAAAAATACCAATGGTCTCACGGAGGTTTACTAACTCACTGTGCGTGCCCGCCAGCATCACAATGTTTCTATATTCATCAACGACGACTGACGAACTTGCGGATTTCACCGTATCGAGAATTCGGTTCATTTCTCTGGCGCCGATATACCGCAGTGGCACAATGACCACCTGGGCGCCACTTGCTGCATCCAGTCTGGTGGTCGGTCTTAGTCCAGAGGGCAGCTTTTGATCCGCCGACAATATCTCATAGAAGTTTGCACCTTTTATTAATGCCGCGCCGCGCATATGCAGCAAGTTCTCAAGGGTTGGCAATAGCGCTTCCCGACCGATCGGGCTGGTGGTGCGCATCGACACGTTGCCGGTGACATTTTCATCAATAGAATAATTCAGGCCCAAAATATCACCGAGGATCGTTTTCACAACATCGCTGATTGGCGTTGATTCGAAATTAAGCGTCACCTCCCCTTCACTGGCCTGCAAATTGTTGGCGCTGGCCACGCCACGATCGATAAAGTTTCCGCTACCGATAAACGTTTTGTTTGCTACACCGGGATTGTTCTGTTCACGAACAATAATCGGCCCGGACTCTTCCCGGTTCACGCCATTCACTGAAGACACGGGAGGCCCAACCGGTTCGATTGCGGTAGTCAGCGCTTGCTCCGGCGTGCTATCGACAGCGTTACAGCCGCTCATCACCAGCAGCGCTGCGAAGACGAAGGCGATGATGGTCTGCCGGTTTCCTTTAATCATTGAGGGTCTTCCTTCTGAACGCCCTGGTGAGCGATCGGTATTATCGTTAGCGAAAATTTATCGACACAGACTGTAAAGCAAATATATTGCACTTATGGCGCGTCCGTCGCTGGGTTTTGAGTATCTGGTTTGGTTGCCGATGGTGGATCTACCGCCGGTGTCTCAGGCGTGGGCCGCGTCGCCCTGGTAACGCCAGAGTCGGGTGGCTTAGTGGCGACTGCTGGCCGACGCCGCTTAAGGCGCTCCAGCGGCTTGCTAGCGGCCTGCAACGGCAAGATGTCTTCCTCACCGTTATAACTTAAGGTGACCTTGTCAGCAGATATTCGCCCAATTTGCCACTGCTCCAGATACATGCCCTGCTGTAAGCGCACAGTTTGCCCTCCCGCCTGTTCGGCAAAAATGACATGAACTTCTGTGCCGGTATCGATGATACCGGAAAGCGTCCAGCGTTCTGAAGGATTGCCGTTAGCAGTTGTTGCCTGCCGCTCTGGTGTTATTGGTTTGCGGTCGGCACTGAACAAGGAGCGCTCAACCGTTTCATCAAAATAATTAATCGGCGGCAATTTATGGGGCGCCCCACTGACGACAATCTCGTCGTTTGGATTAGCACCAGCGACGGATGCGAGATTTTGTCCGGCCAGGAAAAAATAGATGCACTCCACACCAAACACCACAATGAGCGTCAGCAAAGCAATGCGTAAAGCGGTCTCCACACCATTTTGTGGGCGCCATATCGCTCCAATCATTATTTAGATCCGATCATTATCTAGTTTCAATCATTATCTAGTTCCAATCATTATCTAGTTTCAATCATTATCTAGTTCCAATCCTTATCTAGCCCGAATACTTATCTAGCCGGAATCATTGTCGACTACCGATAAAGCCTGCGATATCCATGCGCATATCGAGACTAGAGCGCGTACTCCCGGGGATATTGGCAAAGTTAGCTGACCTGGGACGCCTGTTCTGGATGGCGTATCTACTTTGCAGGGCAGATATATTGAGCTTGTCGACAAACAACACCGGGCGCGCTGTTTCAATTTTATAAAGGATATCCAGCAGATTTTCTACTTCGCCATTGACCTGAATACGCAACCCGACCATTTCAGCGCCGGGCAGATCATTGTCGTGATATGACTGACTGCTGATAAGTCGTGCGCCGGTATCTTCGATAAAACCATTGATTAAATCCCGCAACTTCGCTGAGGCAATAGCCTGACTCGCGTCGGGCAACAGCAGTTCTTCATGGTTGTCTGGCAGGGCCAATTGTGCAATCGTATTTTCAATATCGGACTCAGCCGCCAGCAATCTCTGATAGCTACTTAACCGTGTTTGCAAGCTATCGAATTCATCTCCCTGCTCAATCAGGTACCGAAAATATGGCGCCAACATATAAAGCCACACTACCAGCAGTACGCCACAGAGAATCAGGAGGGCCGCAACACGGCCTGCTATTTTTGGTTGATCTATCATTGCTGAAACATCGCCGCTGCGTTTGCCGTGCCTTGTTGGTCTGGTAGCTGTTTCTTGTCAGCCAGTTTGGCTTTGATCTGAAACCTTTCTTTCCCGGTTCTAACGTTTTTAGTAATGGGCGAAACAAACTCGACATCGCGGAATGCTGGCTGAGATTCCAGCAGCTCTATCATCGTGGAGGCTTTGTCGGATTCGCCGTCAATTTTTGTTTCACCATTTTCTACCGTTATGCGAGTAACCCAGGTATGGTCGGGGACAATATGCGTCAGTTGATGCAACACTTCCACTTTGCTAAGTTCCTTGTTTTTGCGCTCGATTAAACTATCCCGAATATCGAGGATCCTGGCCAGCTCACCTCTTTTTTCACTAATTTGTCTGGCTCTTTTCTCGAAGGAATTAATGTCCTGATGTATCTCTTCGATACGCTTTTGATGATAGTAAACGGGCAATAGCAAAACGCTTATCAACATTACCACCGTTGCCAGCAACATTTTTTTGCTGGCTTTGCTCAGCAGGGCTTCAGCTGGCGGTCTACGCTCTGCAGGCAAAAGGTTTATTATCCTGCTGGCTTCATTATGTCGCTCAAGATCGAAACCTGAGATGGGACAAACTGCTGACACAGTAACCTGAAAATTTTCAACCTGGGATACCACCTGTTCCAGGTACCACTTTTCGATAAGCACCAGCCGCACCACAATTGTCCCACCGGGGACATCTCGTTTTGTCACTTTATAAGCAAAAAATGCCTGGTCCGGAGAATACGGTGTCAGACGGTCCAGTTCGTAATTCAGCACGTTGGCGAGATCCGGCTCAACGGCGAGTGGAAGATGGACATACCGCGTCAGCAGTTTGTCGTCGGCAATCAGTACTGTGGCTTTTCGTAAAGCTCGCTGATCAACTACGGAGATATTATTCAGTAACCGTAGTTGGTCTACGTCGGGCAAGGTTAAATCAATCTCAACTTTTTGCCCAACGCCATATTCTGTTCCATAGCATACGGTTGCCCGTGAATCGACGACCTCGATTAAGTAGAAAGCATCACCGACAGCAAAGCGCTCACGTAATTTTGCGGGGCACATCCCGCGCAGCTCATTCAACCACCAGCGCAGTAAACTACCCGCGTTGGCGATGATTTTTTGCTGTAACTCTATTGGTATAAAACTGGCCATGTTCGCTGAGTTGCTTTACCCGCTATTAGTATTGGTAAACCCTGGTTCAATCATAATAATCAGCAGAGTCGTTTTGTTGTCGCACGTAGGGGTGATAATCGAGCGGCAATACCTGCACACCACCGTTCCTCTCCTTTAGCCGAAACACCACCAGTTGACTCGCCTGGACGCCGCCTGATGTCGTTGCCGTTGCGGTGAGGGTATAGACGTCAGGTTTGCCTCTCGCCAAAAATTGCCTGGCCACCAGCGGCGCTGGCGGCTGTGCCAGACCGGCGAGATAGTTTTCCTGACGTTGCTGTACATAGCTCTCGACCACCGATGCATCGTCGTCGGACACAGCCAATAATACCAGCATCGACGCCACCCTGGGATTAATGCCCTGAACCCGGGAGTAAACGGTCAGGTATGGCTCAATTTTTGCGAAAAACTCGGGTGTCATGCCTAACACGGCGAGTAATTTTACGGTGCTGCCAAACAGCTTGTTATCTGGCGTATAGCTCAAACCTGCAGCCATATACGCGTCCTCCTCCGCGCCGTGTAAGCGAGGCAAACTGTCGCTATCCCGCCAATCGGCGATAGCGCCCGCCAACCCCTGGGCAGTTTCCTCGTCTGCACCCATACCTGTAAAAAATCGGGTTAATAATTCCTCGCTAGCCATATTGATATCTATTTTGCCGCTCTCATCCCACAGCGCCGCCACCACGACGCCGTTGTCCAGCGTGATTTCGTGGGAACTGCCGTCTGCCAGCAATCTGGATTGTTCGGGAGCCGTCAACAAATTGGCCATGATCATTTGCGTTGCCGCTTCAGCCAGGTAGTGGGCCTGCACTGAGCCGGTCAACTGTCTGGTTATCAACGCATTACTGCGGCTCATTGACGCGAGCCCCAGGGCCATGACCGTCAGCATAACGATGAACCACAGCACCAGCACCAGCGCCATACCAGAGACGTGGGTCTTGTCGACTGGCCGTGACAAATGCGTAGTCACATTACTTGGTAATGTATCGTTAATGGTCACGGGATCATTTCCTGACCGGTAAACGTAGGCGCTATTAGCAGGGGCTTATAGTCGAGTTCAATAACGCCGTTCAGCCCGGACAGCGCAACCAGATCGAAGCTCAGCAACAGCGGAAATATCCGCTCCTGTGGCCATTCATTGAGCCACTCGCCCTGGCCATGAGCGCTCCCAGCGTCGGTTTCGCGAAAATAACTGATTTTGAAGTTAACCAGCTTTTGTTCCAGGATAATCGGCGTAGATATCGCATCGGATATTACCAATTGATTGTCCACGCCAAGCGAAACGATAGCTTTCTCATCAAAGGGCATATATTCCAGCACCAGGGAGGGCTCAGCCTGATCAACGAACTGATGCTCTCGAAGCGTCCACCAGAATAGTTCATCGCCCCTCGCAAAAGACGGCAACGGCGCAACAAAATGGACATAGTTTTCACCGCCGAAAAAGCTGTAAACCCGCGCTCCTGACG
This sequence comes from Porticoccaceae bacterium, assembly GCA_041622295.1. GTDB lineage: Bacteria > Pseudomonadota > Gammaproteobacteria > Pseudomonadales > Porticoccaceae > HB2-32-21. The sequence goes on along the minus strand of JBFJZC010000086.1, from coordinate 4,083 downwards.
CAGTAGAAATAGAATAGAATCGCGCGTTCGATAAATGCGCGCGCAAAAATCGAGCAACAAAGAACTGGTGCTCAGACACGTCCTGTTTATCGGCAACCCTGCTCCAGGTTTGCGCTGACAGGCGCAGTGCGCCGGCTATCAGCAGCGCTATCAGGGCCATCAGAAAAATAGCGATCTGAATTTCCACGAGGGTAAATCCAGATGAAATTTTAAGGCGCCGATCACTCATCTCTGATCCGTAGCGCCAGCGTATCAAGTGTAATTTCTCTGGTCGCCAGCTCACCCCATACCACACTGACATTTAGCTGGTAAAGCGTCACTCCGGTGGTAGCATCATCGGCCAGTACAACCGCAAAGTCGGCATCACGATCAGCGTTTAGATATGGCTCGGCATCTATCCGCCATCTGAACTTACCATCAATTGCGCCGGAGTCTCGATACTCGCCCTCGCGCGAAAACACTTTCAGTTCCGCCATTTTCGACTCAGCTATTTGCGTAGCCCGGTAGTAATCAGCAGTGATAGCGCTGGTGCTGACCGAACCGGCAAAAATTCGCATAATAACGCTGACACACATTATTAATATGGCGAACGCAACGATAACCTCAAGCAGTGAAAAGCCCTGCTGCGAGTGCGGCGATGAGTGCAGTGGTGGGCTAACCCTGGTCGGCAAAAGACACTTCTCCCGTTAACCAGTTAACATTAATTAGATAACGCCCCCTGGGCGTATCGAGATACAGCATGCCGCCTGACGACGTGCCATCCGGATAAAAATAAAGGGTCACGGTGCCGTCGGCGTCGATGAGGCTAGTCTCGCTGAGCAGTTTTTCTCTGCCAGCAAGGTTTCCGGTGCTGCCAATCTGTTGCGCGGTCTGCTGAGCAGGCTCGAAGCGAATGCGAATATCTGCGCTCGGTTGTATGGGCTCTGCGGCGTCGATCTGATAAAGATTACTGTCACTGTTAACCAGCACACTGATAATACGGCCCTCGACTATCGAGCGATGTCGAACGGTGCGCAGCATCGACACCAAATCACGAGCCTGTTTTTTTACGCGCACGCCGTCGAGTCCGCCTTCTATCCGAGGTGCTACCACTGCTGCGCTGATACCTAGCAGTATCAGAACAACAATAAGCTCCAGAAGGGTAAAACCCGCCCCCCTTTTTGCAGGTGACGTGTTTGTGTGTAGCCCGTCTCTGCGCGATGTCCTTCGACGTAATGCAGTGCGACGTGACGCAGTTCTACCTGATATTGCCCTACGCAACGGCGTCATATATGGCATCTTCCTGCACGAAGCAAAGCTGGCAGTTACTCCCAACTCACCACATCTGCATCGTCACCCTCCCCGCCTTCCCTGTTATCCGCACCCAGAGAATAAAGATCGTAGCCCCCATATTCGCCCGGTGACTGGTAGTGGTAGGCATTTCCCCACGGATCTTCCCGTATCACTTTTTTCTTCAGGTAGGGGCCATTCCAGAAACGCGCTTCATCCGGCTGCACTATTAACGCGTTAAGCCCTTCGGCGGTAGCCGGATAGCGACCAACATCGAGATTAAACAGGTCGAGAGCAGTGCCAAACTCCTCAATCTGCAAACTCGCCGTCTTGCTTTTCGATCCACCAATCTGTTTTAAAACCTGCGGCCCTACCAGACTTGCCAACAGACCCAGGATCACCAGCACGACCAGTAATTCAAGCAACGTAAAGCCGCGGTTAGAAGCAATTTTCATTTATTTTCCTTGTTAGTTAGATCTCTGGGGCAAGCCATGTATTTGTGCAGGGCCTTACATGGGCAAGTCATTAATACCCAGAATGGCCACCAGAATTGACATAATAATGCCACCTATGACAATACCCAGACCAATAATCATCAACGGTTCCAGTACGGATAGCACACGTTGCGTGGTGGTAGACACTTCCTGATCGTAAATGTCTGCAACACGCAACAACATTTCGTCAAGCTGCCCTGTTTCCTCACCTACCTGAATCATCTGCACGGCAAACTCCGGAAACACCCCACTTGATGCGAGCGGTCCCGCCAGCCCGCCACCATCCTGAAGGCTTTGCACTACGGCCTCCAGTTTTGCCACCAGCACCCGGTTATCCATGCTGTCCCGGGCCACGGACAGAGCGGGCAATAACGACACGCCGCCGGATAATAAGGTACCGAGGCTGCGACTAAAGCGCGCCATGTTGATTTTTTTAATCAGATCACTTAGCAGCGCGACTTTAAGCAGTTGCTCATCGCGCCGGTATAACCACCGGGGATCGGTGCGCTTCTGTCGCCAGTAAAAGACGCCACCAGCCAGAACCAGGAGAAAAATGTAAGCGTAATCGCGAATCAGGTCAGCCGCACCCAACACGAACGCCGTCGAAGCGGGCAAGGCTGCATCCATATCCGCAAATAACTGAGAAAATTCCGGTAACACGAAAATGACAATTATGCCCAGTGAAACAAGTGTGACACCGATTAATATCGCCGGATATATCAACGCGGATTTCACCTGTTCGCGCAACGCCAGAGATTTTTCCAAATAGGTCGATAGATCTGCGAGACTCTTCGCGAGATCGCCGGACAGCTCGGCAGCGTGCACAAAATTAATATAAAAAGGGGGAAACAGCTCCGGAAAGGCTGCGAGGGCACCTGACAGGGGTTCTCCGCCGCGCACCGCCGCCTGAATCTCGCCGACCAGCTCGACCAGCGGTGCAAAGCTCGTCACCCGGCCGGCTACGTCCAGACTTCGGTCAAGCGGCAGCCCGGCGCTGAGCAGTATCGATAACTGCCTGGTCAGCTCGGCGATATCGGTGTGTTTTAGCGTTTTTCTGCGGGACTTAAAAAACGACCTACTCTCCGCTCTGTCAACAAGGGCCTGCGGCGAACTGGACATGGGAATTAAGCCCATACTCTGCAATCGGGTAACGACCTCACGTTCCGACCGTGCTGTCATTTGGCCAGTTTTATAATCCCCCTGGGGCGTGACGGCCCGGTAATCGAAAACTGGCATATCAACTTTCCTGTGTCACCCGAATCACTTCTTCCAGAGCGGTCACCCCGGCTATCGCCTTCAGACAACCGTCTTCAAACATGGTTTTCATACCATCGCCACGCGCCGCAGTTTCAATTTCTCCTGAGCTGGCATGCTTGAGGATTAACTGCCGAATACTGTCAGACAAGGTGAGGATTTCGATGATGCCGATACGGCCCCGGTATCCCGAGCCACCGCAGCGCTCGCAACCCTGTGGGTGATACAAAGTCAACGGCACACCAAATCCAGCCAGAGTATCCAGCTTAAACTCCCTGATCATGGCCGGGTCGACTTCATAGGCCTGTTTACAATGAGGACACAGCACTCTCACCAGGCGCTGTGCCACTATCATATTAAGGGTTGAATTCAGCAGATAATCTTCAATACCCATTTCCAGCAGCCGCGTAATACTGCCCGCCGCGTCGTTGGTATGCAGGGTGGACAGCACAAGATGGCCAGTCAGCGCCGACTGTACGCAAATCCTGGCGGTTTCCAGATCGCGCATTTCCCCCACCATGATGACATCAGGGTCCTGCCGAACGATGGCGCGAAGTGCCCCGGAGAATGTCAGGCCGATCGCTCCGTTAACCTGAATTTGATTGATACCTTCGAGGTTATATTCCACCGGGTCTTCCACCGTTATGACCTTGCGTTCCTGGGTATTGAGATTATTGAGCGCCGTATAAAGGGTGGTGGTTTTACCGCTGCCGGTAGGTCCCGTCACGATGATCATACCGTGGGGCATAGCAAGCGCCTTTTGCAGCCTTTGGCGCGCGATGTCCTCGAATCCGAGGCTATCAAAATTCAATGTCACGTGTTCACGCCGGAGTAGACGCATCACTACGCTTTCACCGTACATGGTCGGTATGGTGGACACCCGAACATCCATATCCTGGCCCTGAATTCGAATGTTTATCCGCCCGTCCTGGGGTAACCGCCGCTCGGCAATGTCCAGATTGGCCATGATTTTGATGCGAGATATGACTGCCGGGCCGATGTCGCGGGCTGGCGACGGCTCGTCGCGCAACACACCGTCGACCCGATACCTGACCTTGAGGACATG
>JBFJZC010000085.1:0-10087 GCA_041622295.1 Porticoccaceae bacterium | reverse complement strand
TGATGTTCTTATAGGCAACAATGCGCTTTCCCAGCTCTAATTCCACCACCCGATCAACCAGCAAAAAGGGGTAACGATGCGGTAGCAATTTCTTGATTTCATCAATGCGCATGAGGCTTCCTAGATACGGCCACCGGGAACGTTACCGCCAGCTATTTTTGGTTGTTTTCGAGCGCTTTCAGGCGTCGAGCGATATCGTCCAGCTGACCAAAACGTGCCGCATTTTTGCGCCATTTTGCCGTTTCTGACATCAGCAGGCCGGAGGAGTACGAACCGGGCTTATCGATCGATTTAGACAGAGTACAGCGGGCCATAGCATGCACGTTATCGCATATTGTGACGTGCCCGACGGCCCCTGCCTGACCGGCAAATATACAGTTTTTGCCGATCACAGTACTTCCAGCTATGCCCGCATAAGCGGCCATAGCCGTATTTTCCCCAATGCGCACGTTGTGCGCGATTTGTACATGGTTATCCAGAATGACGCCGTCTTCAATCACCGTATTGCCGAGTGCGCCACGGTCAATCGTCGTACAGGCACCAATCTCGACACGATCACCAATTTCAACACCACCAAGCTGATGTATCTTCACCCATTGCCCACGATCATTGGCAAAACCAAAGCCGTCAGCACCTATTACAGTATTACTGTGTATGCGAACATTTTGACCAATGCTAACACCGTGGTAGATACTGACATTTGTCGAAATCCAGGTATCTGCACCAATCACACAATGATCGCCAACAAAGCTACCGGCGCCAATAGTAACGCCGGCATGCACAATCACCCCATCGCCAATAACGACGTACGGGCCAATAGCGGCATCCGGTGAAACAGTTGCTGAATCCGCAACGACGGCACTCCGGTGAATTCCTTTTGGCGCTGTCGGCGCAGCGTCAAACCATGCGCTTATACGGGCATAACCCACATACGGATTTTCCAGGATCAGTGCATTGCCGGTGTACTGGTCGGCAGCTCCAGCTTCCAGAATCACCGCAGAAGCTGCCGTTGTAGCCAGTAATTTTTGGTAGGCCTTATTGGCCAAAAAAGCCAGGTCGCCGTCACCAGCATCCTGCAAAGTGCTTAGCCCCGTAACCACACACTCTGGATCGCCTCTCAACTCAGCGTCAAGATACGCGGCAACCTCTCGCAATGTGTAAGCCAGATCCATTTGTTCGCTTCACTAACGGGTTTTTTTGTTAATCCGGTCAATCAGTTTCGCAGTGACGTCCATCTCAGGCGTGGCAGATATCACCGCCTCTCGCTGCAATAACAGGGTGATTTTTTCCTCTGCAACCAGCTCTTTAACCGCCTCTAGCGCCCTGGGCTGCAGTTCCTGCATCACACGATTCTGAGTTTCTTTTACTTCCGCCTGAAGTTTGCGAGACACCAGTTCCAGGTCAGCCCGCAAATACTCCATTTTTTTCTGGTATTCGGCGGCCTTGTCCTGCGACAAGGTCATCGCCTTGCCTTCTACTTCCTTTTGCAGGGCTTTCATATCGGCGGCAAGACTGTCGTACTTGGCCTGCTGCGTAGCAAACTCTGACGCGCGTTGCATTTCCTCTTGTCGCTTTTTTGCCACCTCGGTACTGAATATAGCTCGCGCCACGTCTACCACGGCAATGCCATTATCTGCGACAGCGCCAGCACTCAACAAAAACAGACAAACCTGTAACGCTAAAAACCTTTTCACATACCACCTCAATTTTCGTGTATCTCACTGTTAAACCACTTATCTAGCCGTCTTTTTAACTACCACTTAGAAACCCTGCCCCATGGAGAACTGGAACACTTCGGTCTCGTCGAACTCATTGTCGTTAAGCGCTGACGCAAGGCTTACGGTTATTGGTCCAAACCCGCTTATCCAGGTGCCGCCAACACCGAATGAATAACGTAACTCACCCAAATCGGGACTCAGACAATTGACCTGTGTAGGACTACAGTCGGTATCGAATACGTTACCTGCATCAAAGAAGACCGCCGCCTGTAAACTGCGATTATCCTTCATAAAAGGCACCGGGAAAATCAGCTCGGCGCTACCCACCACTTTGACGTTACCCCCAAAAGGATCTGGGTCGAAAAAGCCGCCGAACGGCGTGTCCTGAGGCCCCAGAGAGTTACGTTTGAAACCACGCACCGAGCCAAAACCGCCGCCGAAATAATTCTTGAAAAACGGTAGTCGACCGCCAGAGCCCAGTGCGGCACCATAGCCAAGATCAGTCCGTAAATGTATAACGAAATCACGGGTCAGGGGCTTAAAATATTGTCCCGCGTAGCTCAACTTGTAGTATTCGAGATCGACGCCTGGCACTGTGAACTCTATGCCAATGCGCTGCGACGCTCCCCGGGTCGCCAGGATGCCGCGATTCAGTGTCGACTGCGACCAATTCAGGTCACCGGTCAACATGGTATAGTTGTCGCCATTTTCCGCCAAAAATTCGACAATTTCGGCGGTGGGAAACAAGCCCACGTCAATCGACAACTGCTCGACACTTAAGCCGTAACTTATCCTCGACGTCTCACTGAGTGGGTAACCAAAGGAAACGCCAGTGGTAAAGCTGTCCGAGGTATATTCGGCAACATCAAAGTCACCATAATCTGTGGCTACGTAGGAAAAACTGTACCCCGCACTCACGCCGTCCTTAGTGAAATAGGGATCGCTGTAGGCCAGCGTAGCACTTGTCCGGTATTTACTGCGGCTCAAACCCAGACTGACCGCATTACCAGTGCCAAGAAAGTTCTTTTCCTGAATATTGCCGCCGAGAATAATGCCCGACCCTTGCGCTACCCCCAAACTGGCGCCGATACTACCAGATGGTTGTTCCTCAACCGTATAGAAAACATCCAGCTGGTCGTTGGTGCCCGGAACCTCCCGGTTTTCGACCTTCACTTCCTTGAAATGACCCAGTCGTTCAAGTCTAACTTTGGAGTGCTCAATCAGCTCGGTTGATGCCGACGCCGCTTCCATCTGCCGCATTTCCCGACGCAACACTTCGTCATCAGTTTTGGTGTTTCCGCGGAACTCTATACGTCGAACATAAGCCCGCTTACCAGGGTTAATGAAGAAGGTGACCTTGGCAGTTTTATCTTCCTCGTTGACTTCGGGATACCCTTCCACTTCAGCAAAGGTGTAGCCTTCAGCACCGAGCAGCTTGGTGAACAGCTCTTTCGTGGTGGTCATCAAAACTTGCGAGAAGGTCAAACCTTCGCGCATTAATACCAGCGCCTGCAATTGTTCTTCGGGCAAAATCAGTTCGCCAGCCAACTCGACCTTACTTACCGTATAGACATCACCTTCTGTGACATTCACCGTGACAAACACCGTATCCCGATCCGGGTTTATGGAGACCTGCGTCGAATCAATGGCAAACTTCAGATAACCTCGATCCAGGTACCACGATTCGAGGCGCTCCAGGTCACCGGCCAGCTTTTCACGGGCGTACTTGTCATCGTTGCGAAAAAAAGACAGTAGGCCGGTTGTTTTCAGTTCGAACAGATCCACCAATTGCTCGTCGTCAAACGCCGAGTTGCCGACAATGTTGATGTGCTTGATAGCGGCGACTTTCCCTTCATCTATCGTCAGATCGACCGCGACCCGGTTACGGGGCAACTCGCGCACTTCCGACACCACATCCGCCCCATAACGACCCTGGGACACGTATTGTCGACGCAATTCCTGGCTCATGCCCTGCAATACCGCCTCTCGAAAGATCTGTCCTTCAGCCAGCCCGGCACCGCGCAAGGCGTCTAGCAACTGCTCGGTTTCGATAGCCTTATTGCCACTGATATTGATCTCGGCCACTGCAGGTCGCTCGGCAACAATAATGACCAGGACGTTGTTGTCACGGGCAATGCGAATATCATCAAAATAGCCGGTCTGGAACAGTACGCGAGTGGCCTCGCGAATACCCTCCTCATCAACCAGCTCGCCAGCGCTCACCGGCAGTGCCGCAAACACAGTGCCAGCCGACACCCGCTGCAGGCCGTCGACACGAATATCTTCGATCTGAAAAACGTCGGCGACTGCCAACAGGGGAACAAAACAGAACAGCAACGGCAGTAAAAGTCGTTTCATGTAAGCTTGGTTAACTCTTTTGTTGTTAATGTCTAAACGATCACTTATAGCCGTGCGACGTCATTGTATAGCGCCAGCACCATCAAACCAACGACCAAAAACAGACCGACCCGATAGCCCATCTCCTGAATCCGGTCAGATACCGGGCTACCCTTAACTAATTCAACGGTGTAGTAAGCGAGGTGGCCACCATCAAGCACGGGCACAGGCAACAAATTCAGCACGCCCAAACTGACGCTGAGCAAGGCCATAAATTACAAAAACGGCACCAATCCATAGCTGGCGGAAGCGCCCGCCACTTTAGCAATGGTGATGGGCCCACTCAAGTGCTCAACCGAAATATCCCCAACGATCATTTTCTTGATGGACGAGAGAATCATCAGTGATGTTTTACCGGTTTGCGACCAGGCCTTGCCAAGTGCGCCGATGACACCGTATTTGCTTTCTCGAAACAGGTCAGCTGGTAATTCAGGTGCAACCACTGACATCCCCACCTGGCCAATCACTTGATCATCCTCTGTGACAACAGATTTTGGCGTAATGCTAAGGGGAATTGTTTGTCCACCGCGCTCGATCAGTACCAACATAGTCTGCCCTGGCCGTGCCCTGACATAATCCACCCAGATTAACCAGTCCGGCATTGCATTGCCGTCAACCGATAACACCAGGTCTCCCGCCTGCATACCGGCAACCTCTGCCGGGTCTCCGGCAGTAAGGGCTTCGGCAATGGGCAAGACTTTTGGCTGAAACAATTTGATACCGATACTGCCAATCGGATCCGGATTACGGGCATCAATGTCCCACCCTGACAGCTCCGCTACGTTGTCGTATTGAAGCTCGGAATCCGGGTAACGAACCGTAAAACGGATCGTGCTATTTTCTCCCAGGCGACTCACTAACTGCTCGCCCAGCTCCTGCCAGGTAGGGGTCGGTCGCCCGTCAACGGCGACAATTTCCTGACCGCTTTCCAGTCCTGCGGCGGCGGCCACGGAACCCGGTGCCACCTCATCAATTACCGGCGCCATGCCCTGGACACCCAGCATGTAGACAATCCAGTACGCAATAATGGCCAACAGGAAATTCGCCAGGGGACCAGCAACTACCGTAGCCATACGCTGACCCACCGACTTGCGGTTAAAAGCGTGGGCCAAATCAGCTTCAGCAACCTCGCCCTCTCGTTCGTCAACCATCTTGACGTAACCGCCCAGCGGTAAGGCGGCAATGACAAACTCTGTGTCATGGCGGTCGCGCCAGCGCAACAAGGGCGGACCAAAACCAATCGAAAACCTGACCACCTTGATGCCACAGCGTCGCGCCACCCAAAAATGACCGAACTCGTGAAAGGTGATCAACACGCCAAGCACCAACAGCGTGTAAAGGATCATTTCGACAATTGCCATGCTTTATCCTGAATCCGTTTCCAATAATTTACTAACAAACATCCAACGGTCTTACCGACTGTCTATATAAGCGTATCCCGACAAACCGCTACGCCGAAAACCGTCGCACAATCGATAACAGCGACCGCGCGTATTCACCTGCGTTAGCCGCGCCTAACCCTGGCCAACTGGCCATTAGCCAGCGTCCGTGCGCGCTGATCAGCCACTTGGACTTCCGCCAACTCGAGTGGTTCAGCAGTGTCCCACACTTGCATAACGCCATCGACGATTTCCACGATGGCGCTGTACCCTATCCATCCGCTCAGGAAGGCCTCAACCGCCACTTCGTTGGCAGCGTTGAGCGCCGCTGGCGCATCACCCATTTCCCGGGCGGCCGCCCTGGCGAGACCAAGACACGGAAACCGTTGTAAATCTGGACGTTCAAAATTTAACGATCCGGTCGCCACCAGGTCCAGCGCCGCCACGCCCGATTCAATACGTTCCGGCCAGCCGAGCGCGTGAGCAATTGGGGTACGCATATCCGGATTACCCAGCTGCGCCAGTACCGAGCCATCGTTGTATTCTACCAGAGAGTGCACGATGCTCTCTGGGTGAATCACTATATCAACCTGGGCTTCATTTACATTAAACAGCCAGCAAGCTTCGATTAACTCAAGGCCCTTGTTCATCATGGTGGCGGAATCCACAGAAATCTTGCGCCCCATCTGCCAATTTGGATGAGCGCACGCTTGATCAGGTGTCACTGTCGCCAACTCATTAAGTGGGGTGGTGCGAAAAGGTCCGCCCGACCCAGACAACAAAAGTCGCCTCACCCCAAACGCGCAGCCGGTGCCGAGAGGTTCTGCATGAACAACCCTCGGGGCACAGCCAGTATGCCCGGCACCCGTCGGCAAACACTGAAAAATTGCGTTGTGCTCACTGTCTATGGGCAATAGCGTTGCGCCGGAGGCCTGCACGGCCGCGATAAACAGCCCGCCGGCCATAACCAGCGCCTCCTTGTTAGCCAGCAATACGCGTTTACCGGCCTGAACTGCCGCCAATGTAGGTATCAACCCAGCGGCACCAACAATCGCTGCCATCACAATGTCTGTCTGTGGGTGGCCGGCCACCGCAACCAGCCCTTCACCGCCAAACAGCACTTCGGTTTCAGGCAAGCCATAGGATGCCAGCTCCTCAGCAAGGATCGCTGAGGCCACCACCGCATATCGGGGCTTGAAGCGCTGACACTGCGCCGCCAGTTCCGCGATCCGGCTATGGCCGGTGAGCGCGAAGACTGAAAAACGCTCCGGATGACGCGCTACAACGTCCAGGGTACTAACGCCAATTGAGCCGGTGGAGCCGAGAATGGTTAGCTGCTGCATATCAACCGTTTCAAACTATCAACCAGGATTCAAGCACAGTTGCGCGCCGCGCTAGATCAGATGCAAACAGGATCAACAGGCGCGTCATAGCAGGCGCGGATAAAGCAAACTGTACAACAGTGTAAACACCGGTAATGCTGCGGTCAGGCTGTCAATGCGATCAAGAATGCCACCGTGACCGGGCAAAACGGTGCCGCTATCCTTTACTCCGCGATGGCGCTTAACCATACTTTCGAGTAAATCACCGATCACCGACGCTAAACCCGTAACACCCGCCAACAATAACCACGCGCCGATCTGAACACCTTTCTGAGCATTAGCCTGCGCCAGGTACAACGCGAACGGCGTGATTACCAGCAGAATCGCGATCAAACCGCCAGCCAGGCCCTCCCAGGTTTTTCCGGGGCTGACTTGCGCGGCCAGCTTGTGATGCCCAAACGCACGGCCACTAAAGAAAGCGCCGATGTCGGCAAGCGCAACCAGCAACACGACACCTAGCACCAGCAAAGCCCCCTGTTGACTATGCGCCAATACGCTGATGGCCACCCACGTCGGCACCAACACCAGAAAACCCATACCGGAACACAGCCACCGTCGACCCCACAAAATAGCGCTACTGGGGTAACCCTGTATCCACAACAGCGCAATCGCCCACCACGTGCAGGCCCCAGCGAGCAAGGTTCGGATACCCTCGTCATACAGGCTGACTGCATCCAGGTCCAGAAACGTCGCTACCAGCGCCAGCACGCCCAACAGCGCCACCACATAGCTCAAGCGCGAAGTAAGCGCGGCAAACCCGGCCAAGGCACTCCATTCCCAGGCTGCATAGCCGACGACCAAAGCCATCACTGCGGAAAACAAAATGGGCGGCAAACCAAACAGAGCAGCCAGAAAAAAAACAGCAAGTACAATCGCTGTAACAATACGTTGTTTAAGCACTTTCCTGCCTGGGCAAAGACAGCTGGCTAGCGTTCAAACCACACCGCCGGTCCCGCCTTCGGTACTGCTCTACAGCTAGCGCAAACGCATCGCGATCGAAGTCAGGCCAGTAACAATCCGCAAAATAAAATTCGCTGTACGCGAGCTGCCACAGCATAAAGTTACTGATGCGCTGCTCGCCGGCTGTTCGAATACACAAATCCGGCGGCGGCAGGTCAGCCAGACTGAGTTGCCCCTCAAAGGCCTGCTCGTCGATCTCCTCCACCGCCATGTCGCCTCGGGCGACCTTTTCAGCCAGTTTGCGGGCTGCCTGGGTAATGTCCCAACGGCCGCCATAATCCACGGCCAGAACAAGGTTCATTTCGCCGCCAGCAGTTTGTGCTTCGGCTTTTGCGATGCGCCTGCGTAAACGGTCACTGAACCTGCTACGCTCCCCAATAACCCGGAGGCGAACCTTGCTTTTACTCAGTTCATTAAGTTCTTTTCTTATATAAGTAGCAAACAGCGACATCAAACCGCGCACCTCCGTTTGGGGGCGCTGCCAGTTTTCACTGCTAAAAGCAAACAGCGTTAATGTCTCCACGCCGTGGTGGCGACAGGCTTCCAGAGTCTGTCGGACGTTTTCAACACCCGCCCTGTGACCGGCAATGCCATTGAGGCCACGCTCACGAGCCCAACGGTTATTGCCATCCATGATAATCGCCACATGGCGAAGTCTGGGCGTGACATCCTGATCCGTTAAGTCGGTCATATCATGATTGCCTGCAACGAAGACAAAGGCTCAGATTTCCATTAAATCCTTTTCTTTGGCGGCTAACACTTCGTCAACCCCGGCGACAAATCGGTCGGTCAATTTTTGAATCACATCCTGCGCCCGTCTTTCATCGTCCTCAGTGATGTCTTTTCCTTTTGCCAACTCTCTGACATCAGATAAAACATCGCGACGAATATTGCGTATTGAAACCTTCGAATTTTCAGCCTCCTGGCGCGCCTGCCTGATATAACCTTTCCGGGTTTCTTCGGTGAGCGCTGGCATCGGAATACGAATGACCTCGCCTGCTGTGGCAGGGTTGAGCCCCAGGTCAGATTTCATAATCGCTTTTTCAATAGCGGGTACCTGAGTCTTATCCCAGGCTGCAACGGACAAGGTTCGCGCATCGACCACCGACACATTGGCCATCTGGGTAAGCGGCGTATCGCTGCCATAGTAAGAGACCATAATCGATTCCAGAATACTCGGGTGCGCTCTACCGGTACGAATTTTGTTCATGGCGTGACGCAGGGCTTCAAGGGTTTTTTCCATGCGCTCCTCAGCATCCTGCTGCAGTTCTTTAATCATATTCAGGCCTCTTGTCTGCTAGTGTCTGTAGCGACACCCTCCTCTATCAGGGTTCCTTCGTCACCACCGATCATGATATCCAATAATGCGCCTGGTTTTGACATACGAAAAACCCGCACCGGCATACCGTGCTCCCTGCACAGGCAAATCGCAGTTAAATCCATCACCTCCAGCTTTTTGTCGAGCACCTGATCGTAGGTCAAACGCTTAAAGCGTTGCGCGTCAGGCGTCTTTAACGGGTCGGCCGAGTAAACTCCGTCTACTTTGGTTGCCTTAAGAACCAGCTCGGCGTTGACTTCAATCCCTCTCAAACAGGCCGCAGAATCGGTGGTAAAAAACGGGTTGCCCGTGCCGGCAGAGAAAATCACTACCTCACCGGCAGACAAATAACCAACTGCGCGCCGACGGTCATAACGCTCTACCACGCCGTCCACAGGAATAGCCGACATCACCCGCGCAGCTATGCCCTTGCGATCCAGAGCATCTCGCATCGCCAGACTATTCATCACGGTAGCAAGCATACCCATATGATCACCGGTAACTCGATCCATCCCGGCTGCGTTCAGAGCGGCGCCACGAAACAGGTTGCCGCCACCGATAACCAGGCCCACCTGCACACCAATACCCACCAGCTGACCAATTTCCTGCGCCGTGCGATCAAGTACCCTGGGGTCGATGCCAAAAGCTTCGTCGCCAACAAGCTCCTCACCGCTCAGTTTGAGCAAAATGCGATTATATTTTTTATCCTTGCTGCCGTTGCCCGACATCATCACTCCCGCCCTGACTGGTTATGCCTTATAGTGTTATTCCTTCGCCTTCACCTGCGCGGCCACCTCAGCGGCGAAATCAACTACCTCGACCTCGATACCTTCACCGACTTCAAAGCGAACAAAACCTTTAATCTCTGCGCCGCGATCCTTTAAGAGCTTGCCCACCTTGACATCCGGGTCCTTGACGAACGGCTGTTCAACG
>JBFJZC010000084.1:0-10275 GCA_041622295.1 Porticoccaceae bacterium | reverse complement strand
GCGGTCGTCTGGCTTTTCTGACTGCCTGCGAGTTGCCAGATAAAATTGCCGCTGCTGCGCCGTTTTATGGGGGTGGTATCGGCAATCATTTAAATCAGGCCAGTAATATTGCTTGTCCGCTGTTGTTGTTCTTTGCTGACAAAGATGGCTTTATCCCGATCAGTCAGGTGGAAGCGATTGACGCGAAATTGAAAGATCTGGGGAAAGATTACCGTATTAAACGTTATGCGGATGCGGATCATGGATTTTTCTGCAATAACCGGGCCTCCTACCACCCCGCATCTGCCGCAGATGCCTGGCAGGAATTAAAGGACTTTTTGGCCGCCCATCTCAGCTAGGCCTGTAACGAAAGAGCTATCAAGTTACTGGTAAGGATTTCGATCTGGGGCTGGTCTACAGCCCCGCATTAGCGGTGTGGGTTGTCGAGTTTAACGAGCGACACAAACTTGTTATTTTCGTCATAGTTAAGTTCGAATTGTCCACGCACGCCGCCCGGGGTCACAAAGGGGCGCAAGCGGTCTGCCGGGAACGCGAACGTTTGCCCGTTGACTCGCACCGCGACCTGTTTGGCGTCACCACGGTAGTAGGCCAGATAGTCATCTGGCGAAATGTTTAGTGGGAACCTGATACTGGGCACGGAAGAGTCAGCTTATTTAGTCGATTGGTGCAACCGTCCGGTTATTTGTAATAAAGCACTGTAACAAAGCTGCGTTATTTGCGGGCTCGTCATTGCCCAGGGTCTACTGGCCTCGGTAAACAGGGGGGCGTTTTTCGATAAACGACTGCACGCCTTCGGCGGCATCTTCGGTGTTGGCCAGGTCCTGCATAATCGGAATGAAATCCGCCACTGTTGCCTGTGGCCCACTAAAGTAATAACTACGTGAGCTTTGCATAGTGGCCTGAACCGCAAGGGGCGCCTGCTTTTCGATTTCTGCAGCAAGTTGTAAGGCTCGATTTAGTTCCTCACCATCAGGGACGATTTCCTGAATAAAGTTATAGCGAAGTGCTTCCTCAGCGGTGAACTCATAGCCGGTGAGGAGCACTTTCATGGCATTTCCCCAGCCGGCCCGTTCCACCATTCTGAAGGTCGCGCCAGCAGCGGCCATCACACCACGTCCGACTTCCAGTTGAGAGTATCGGGCGCTCGCCGCCGATACGACGATTTCAGTGGCCAGCATCAACTCTATCGCGGCGGTATAGCAAATACCCTTCATAGCCGCAATAACGGGTTTGGTGCGAAACGGTGGGGCTAGAGAAAAAGGGTCGATACCGTTGGTTGGGAGAATGGCCTCACCCGCTTTCATGGCATCCGCAAATTTTGGCAGGTCAAGCCCGGCTGTAAAATGATCGCCATGGGCGTGGAGTACACCGACCCAGAGCTCCTTGTTGTGTTCGAGCTCTGCATAAGCATCGGCCAGCTCGACGAACATTTTGGGGGTGAAGCCATTATATTTTTCTGGTCGATCAATACCCATCAGAAAAATATGGCCGCGTTGTTCGGTGGTTATCTGTCCATCGGGGTGTCGTTCACTAGACTTCGAGCTCATAGATGAATACCTGTTTTAGTACGGTGAAAAATTAGTGGGTACGGACAATCGCTCAGGCTTGCGGTACATATTACTGCCCATTAAAGACCGGTTCGCGCTTTTGTAGCAGGGCAGCTATGCCCTCCTGTCCATCCGCAGAATTAAATGTATTAGCCTGATGTTCAGCGTCGGTTGCGAGTCTTGCGTGTGGATCCCAGGCCATGTTCACTCGCATCGATTGCTTCATCATTTGTACGGCTGCTGGCGCGCAGGCAGCTATTTCGTCAGCGAGCTCCAGGGCTTTAGGCAAGACCTGATCCGCAGCTACCGCGTAGTTGACGAGGCCTATTCGTTCCGCTTCCGTGCCGGTGATTCGGCGGCCACTGAACATCAGCTCGTTAGCCCGAGGTAAACCGATCAGTCGCGGCAACATGTAGCTAATAGACATGCCGGAATGCATGCCCAGGCGCGCGAAATTGGCGCCGTAAAGAGCATCTTTATTGGCGACCCGAATATCACTCAATAAGCAGACACCGAATCCACCGCCAATGGCATGACCGTTGAGCGCCCCTATCACTGGCACCGTGATATTGAGTATTTCCATACAGGTGCTGTAGGTCTCGATAAGACTGGCCTTGGAAAAGGGAATACTTGAGTCGCTCTTGTCTGGCGAGAAATCACCACCCGCACAAAAACTCGTTCCACTACCTGTGACTATCAGGCAGCGCAATCGCGTATCTGCTTTGACTTGCTCAATGGCGACGGCAAGTGCCGTGAGCATATCCGGCGTCAAACTGTTGCGGTTGTGCGGCCGGTTAAACACGATAAAACCGATATAGCCGTCCTTGCTGAAATACGCGGGTGCGTCTGACATATTCTGGGACCGAGTTGCGCTGGATACGGGTGTGTTAGTAGTGGGTTTCGGCTGTTTCTATATGCTCATAGCCCTGGTCACCAGGAATCAGGGGCGTGGTAGATGTTTCATCTGGACGTAAGGGCAGTATTCGCGGGAATTCTTTGATGGCGGCAACGCCTTCCAGAAGCGCGTCAACGTTCTGGTAATTGATAATTCCTTCGAGATTTTTGATGGTCGGAAAGAATATCTGAAACCCGTCTTCCTGTTGGCGGCGAATGGCTTCCAGAGGGTTGATCCAGCATTGGGATACCACCTCATGGTTGTCGATGATGGGCTGTTGATGCTTTGGCGCCCTGCAGACAAAAAACCGGGTATCAAAACGACGCGGTTGTGAAGTGGGTGTGACCCAATGACTGTAATAATACATTTGGTCAGTGGCCAGCGTTAGCTCTTCCTGCCGGCATATATCGAGCAAGCTCACCGCCCCTGAATTCAGGGCGTCTCGGTGCTCGGCAAACCGCGCTTTTGTGTCGGCATCATTAAAGCTGACAAGCTTGCCCTGTCTGTCGTAGGCCAACAATATGCCGGCTTCCTCAAAGCATTCGCGAATACCGCCGGTCCAATAGGCCAGGCCGTATTGCGGGACGCTGAGTATGGCACTGGCACGTTGATCGGTGTGGCCTGCGTACAGCGCCTCGTATTCCTTGCTGGCGTCATGCAGATCAACCTTGCCACCGGGAAAAACAAACATGCCGCCAAATGACTCAGATTTACCACTGCGCTCCTGTAATAGCACCTCGACACCGGTGGCTCCGTCCCGCACCAGAATGACGGTAGAGGCATAACGGAGAGGCGTATTGGTCATATAGAGTCCTTAGTGTCATCGGTGTTCAGCACAGGCTGCCTTCTGCGGTTTCTGCAAGGCTGTCGTAACTTTCGTTGCCGACTGTTGCCGACGCTAATGTGACTGGTAGCTTGATACGGTCAGCAATCGTCCGCCAGCACTCGCAGCCAGAGCGACTACAGACGCCGCCAGTAAACTAACAGGCGCATAGTGTAACCGAATTTGTAGCTCGGGTTTAACGCCACAGACGCCCCTTTGAGATGAAAGGGGCGGAGCTGTTTGCTTGAAAACCACGGATTTGGCCCCATCATTTGTGGTTGGTTTTAGTGACCGATAATTCTAACCATAGCTTTATTCAAAGACAGTTCAGGAGTTACGACATGTCCGCAGCCACACAGCCAGAAACTATGGGCTTTCAGACGGAAGCCAAACAGTTACTGCACCTCATGATTCACTCGCTGTACAGCAACCGCGACATTTTTCTGCGCGAGTTTATTTCCAATGCCTCCGATGCGTGCGACAAACTGCGCTTCGAAGCCCTGGAGAAAGATGGCCTCTACGGCGGTGAGCCTGACCTCAAAATTCGTATCGAAGTTGATGAAGAGGCCAATACGATTACCGTCACCGACAATGGTATCGGTATGAACCGGGATGAAATCATCGCTAACCTGGGCACCATTGCCCGTTCTGGTACGGCGGAGTTTCTGGGTGCCCTGAGTGGCGACAAAAAGAAAGATGCTCACCTGATTGGCCAGTTTGGTGTTGGTTTTTACTCGGGATTTCTAGTTGCCGACAAATTGACCGTTGAATCCCGGCGAGCCGACGTCGATAGTAGCGAGGCGGTGCGCTGGAGCTGTGACGGCGAGGCTGAGTTCACTGTGGAAACTATCGAGCGTGCCCAGCGTGGCACCACAGTAACGCTGCATCTCAAGGAAGATGCCAGAGAATATGCGAACGACTGGCGGTTGCGAAGCCTGGTCAAAAAATATTCTGATCATATTGCGGTCCCGGTTGAAATGCTCAAGTCTGTACCGCTGCCGAGCGCTGAAGATGGTGATGAGGCGGGCGAAGATGTTGTCGATGTTCCAGAGTTTGAGCGGGTAAATGCTGCCACGGCGCTGTGGACGAGGCCCCGGCAGGATATTGAGGATGCCGAGTATCGGGAGTTTTACAAGCATATCTCACACGATTTTGAAGACCCTTTCGCCTGGAGCCACAATCGAGTAGAGGGCAAGCTGGATTACACCAGCCTGATTTATATTCCCAGTCACGCGCCGTTCGATCTTTACAACCGCGACGCGGCGCGGGGCTTAAAGCTCTATATTCAGCGCACTTTTATAATGGACGATGCAGAACAGTTCCTGCCTATGTACCTGCGTTTTGTTAAAGGTATTGTGGACTGTTCTGATCTGCCGCTTAACGTATCGCGAGAGATTTTGCAGAGCAGTCCTGCGGTCGATAGCATCCGTGTTGCACTGACCAAACGTGCGCTCGATACGCTGGCATCAATTGCCAGTACGCAACCAGAAGACTACGTCAAGCTGTGGCAAGCCTTTGGCACGGTATTGAAAGAAGGGCCCGCAGAAGATTTCGTTAACAAGGATAAAGTTGCCGGTTTACTGCGGTTTGCCACGACACGCGGTCGGGATCAGCTGGTTTCGCTGGCCGACTACATTGCTGCAATGAAAACAGGACAGGATAAGATCTACTATTTGATCGCCGACTCGGATGCCACTGCGCGTAACAGTGCCTATCTGGAAGTTTTTCGTAAGCGTGGCATCGAAGTGCTGCTACTAAGCGACCGCATTGATGAGTGGACAATGTCCTATCTCAATGAATACGACGGTAAGTCACTGCAGGATATCAGCCGTGGTGAACTCGATTTAGGTGATCTCGCGGCGGACGATTCAGGCGAGACCGAAGCAGAGCCCAGAGCTGAACTGAGCGAGACGGTACTGGCGAAAATCAAAACGGTGCTGGGTGACAAAGTGCAGGACGTAAGGGTGACCAATCGCCTCACTGAGTCGCCGGCCTGTCTGGTGATAGGTCAGGGCGATATCGGTCTGCAAATGAGGAAAATCATGGAAGCGGCGGGGCAGGCGGTGCCGGAGAGCAAACCGATACTAGAAATTAACCCTCAGCATAAATTGGTTGGCCGACTGGAAAGTGAGGAAGACGAACAAAAGATCGAAGACCTGATTGGCATTCTATTCGACCAGGCGGCCTTGTCAGCGGGGGAGCAGCTTGAAAACCCTGCGCTGTTTGTGCAGCGAATCAACAGGTTGCTGTAAGGCCTTAATCTGGAGGTGTTGGCAAAGGAGGGCCAACACGCTTTATAATCGCACCACTGTCCTCACGTCGCTCGCCGCATGTCTGAAAATAATAACAATATTGTGGTGCTGGGTGGGGGCAGTTTTGGCACCGCTATCGCCAATATGATTGCTGGTAATGGTCATTCCGTCACGCTGTGGATGCGTGACCCACAAAATGCGCAGCGCTGCATGGAGCTTGGCGAAAACGACCGGTATCTGCCTGGTTACAAGCTTGATCCACGTTTGCTGGTTACCGCGGACCTCGGTCAGGCGTTACGGCAGGCGAAACTGGTCTTTTTCTCGGTGCCGAGCAAGGCTTTTCGTAGCGTATGCAAGCAGGCTGCCAGGTATATTGACCCCGGAATCATGGTGGTGAGCACGGCGAAGGGTATTGAAAGCCCCACGTTCACATTAATGAGCGCCATTCTTGCGGAAGAACTTGATACGCCGCGAATCGGAGTTATCAGTGGCCCCAACCTGGCGCGCGAAGTGGCCTGCAGAGAGCTTACGGCTACGGTGATCGGGAGTGCGGATGAAGCGTTGTGCGCAACGGTTCAGCAGCTGCTGAGTACCGAATTTTTCAAGGTGTACGCTAATAAAGATATGTTTGGTGTCGAGCTTGCCGGGGCGCTCAAAAATATCTACGCGATTGCTGCTGGTATCGCCTCGGCGATGCACCTGGGTCAAAATACTGTGAGTCTACTCATTACCCGAAGCTTGGCGGAGATGGCGCGTTTTGCGACCCAGTTAGGCGCCAACCCCATGACTTTTATCGGATTGAGCGGCGTCGGTGACTTGTTCGTCACGTGTACCTCCCCGTTAAGTCGGAATTTTGGTATCGGTCAGGCTCTGGGCCAGGGCAAATCCCTTGACGAAGCCGTCAAGCAGGTAGGGCAGGTCGCCGAAGGGATAAATACCACTCGTATCGTCAAGCAGAAGGCAGAGGAGCTGGGCATATACATGCCGCTGGCCAATGCGCTGTATGACGTCATGTTCAACGGTGCGGCTATCAGCGTCGTTGTGAAGAATATGATGGGGTCCGCTCATGCGGAAGACGTCGAATTTCGTGTTCGCTAGCTATTCCGGGTAGCGGTGACTTTAAGCTTATATTTGATGCGGCACGGACAGGCTAGTCTAGTAGCCAGCACCGACGCAGACCGTGCTTTGACCGAAAGGGGGCGGCGTGATGTGGTGAGTGTGGTTGAAGCTCGCTCGCAAGCGCTCGGTACCGTTCAGGTGATCCTTACCAGTCCCTATCGAAGAGCCCGAGAAACCGCAGCACTGGCGATAAAAACGCTCGATTTTAACGGTCAATTGCTGGTTTGTGACGAACTTAGACCCGATGGCAACATCGCTGCACTTGTTGAATTTATTGAGCAGCTGGGGGTGTCGTCGGTGTTACTTGCCACGCATCAGCCACTCGTTGGTGAACTGGCCGCAGCCTTGACTGGTGACCCACAATTGCGCGCTATGGATACCGCCTGGTTACTAGCCTTGCAGACGGAGGCGTTGGCGCCGCGCTTTGCCAGATTACTGTGGGTGCAGACCCCTCGAGGGTAACCCATATCTACCAGCTAAGTTGGGGATGGCTGCGGGGACCTGATCAGTCGCTCTGGTAAATACATAGATTTAACACCAAAAAACCGCAAGTCAAACTACGGAAGCGACTTAATCGGTGTCAACTTAAGCTGCCGAGTTCATGTAGCCTACTGAATCAGCGATAAAAACTCATAACGCGTAGTCTGGCTACTACGGAAAACACCCAGCATGGCGGAAGTTTTCATAATGGAGTTCTGTTTTTCCACGCCGCGCATCATCATGCACATGTGTTGCGCTTCAATAATCACAGCTACGCCAAGAGCACCCGTGACCTTTTCGATGGTTGAGGCAATCTGGGTGGCCAGATTTTCCTGAATTTGCAAGCGCCGAGCAAACATGTCAACTACGCGGGCGACTTTGGAGAGTCCGAGAACCATCCCATTCGGGATGTAGGCGACATGGCACTTACCGACGAAGGGCAGTAAATGATGTTCGCACAAAGAATACAGCTCGATATCCTTGACGATAACCATTTCACTTGAGTCGCTAGGGAACAGCGCATCATTAACCACCTCGTCGAGATTTTGGTGATACCCGCCCGTCAGAAACTCGAAGGATTTGGCGGCTCGTTCAGGTGTGCCTACTAATCCGGGTCGGTTGAGATCCTCCCCGATGCTTTCAATAATTTTGGCGTATGCGTCTTTCATCATGGTTAGATTGATTCGTGGCTTCGATAAAAAGGCCCGATACCGTAAGGCAGCTTGCAAAAAAGGTAAAGATTTATTTTCCTGCGAACGGGTAGAATAGCGGCTTTTCAAAATGGCGACGGTATGCTCATCAACACTGCTATTAAGGCCCAACTCAGTACTGTTCGGGATTACGCTCGCTATGGCGCGAGCCTGTTTAATCGAACAGGCCTGTATTTTGGGCACGGTACTGATAACGCCTGGGACGAGGCGGTGGCACTGGTTCTGCACACCCTGAACTTGTCTGTCCACTCTGGCGCTGAACTGCTGGATGCCCGTTTGACCAATGATGAAAAACACGCTGTAGCGCGGGTTTTTGAGCAACGGATACGTCAGCGCACGCCGGCAGCCTACATCACTGGTGAGGCATGGTTTGCCGGTTTGCGTTTTTATGTCGATAAGCGGGTGTTGATTCCCCGTTCGCCGATCGCGGAACTTATCGAGGGACAATTTTCGCCCTGGTTGTATAGCGAACCCGAGGCTATCCTCGATCTATGTACGGGCTCGGGATGCATCGGTATCGCCTGTGCTCTGGCTTTTCCCGGCGCGACGGTGTTGCTGAGCGATATTTCCGAAGCTGCCCTGACCGTCGCGCAACAGAATATTACTGCCCACAGAGTTGCGGATCAGGTATCGGCAGTGGCATCGGATCTATTTGCTAACATAACGGGTACGTTTGATTTGATCGTCTCTAATCCGCCTTACGTGGACGCTGCGGATTTGGCCGCCATGCCTGAGGAGTTTCGAAGTGAACCCTTGCTGGCTCTTGCGTCGGGGCATGATGGGCTCGACTTTACGCGGCGACTGCTGGCTGAAGCGGCGCCATTTTTGACCGAACAGGGTTGTCTGTGCGTTGAGGTGGGTAACAGTCGCCGACACCTGGAAGCTGAGTTTCCGCAGGTACCTTTTACCTGGCTCGAGTTTGAGCGCGGCGGTGATGGTGTGTTCATTCTGTACAGAGAGCAACTGGTAGCGTGCGCGGAATATTTTAGATGAATAGTTTAAGAGACGGGTCGCCAGGGAGCTCTGCGTTTGTCATCCGAGCTTATATCTGGTCACGCGCTATAATGGCTTCGACAAAACAAATCCAATTTGGAATCGGAGTAGCGGGTGCCGGGTAATACCTTTGGAAAAATGTTCACCGTGACCACCTTTGGCGAGAGCCACGGGGTTGCACTTGGGTGCATCGTGGACGGCTGTCCACCGGGGCTGAATTTGTCTGAGGCCGATTTACAGCGTGACCTGGATCGCCGTAAGCCCGGTCAATCCCGCTATACGACTCAGCGGCGGGAGGATGATCGGGTACGTATTCTGTCGGGTGTATTCGAAGGTAAAACCACAGGTACACCGATTGGGCTGCTTATTGAGAACAATGATCAGCGCTCTAAGGATTACAGCGCTATCAAGGACGTTTATCGACCGGCGCATGCAGATTACACTTACATGCAAAAGTATGGTGTTCGAGACTACCGGGGTGGCGGTCGATCATCGGCACGTGAAACTGCTATGCGGGTTGCCGCTGGGGGGATCGCCAAAAAATACCTGTTTGAGCATTATGGTGTTGAGGTGCGGGGTTATCTCAGTCAGCTTGGTGATATAAAAATTCAGAAAGTGGATTGGGCAGAAATTGCGAACAATCCTTTTTTCTGCCCAGATGCCGACAAAGTTGCGGAGATGGAAGCGTTCATGCAACTCCTTGTTAAGGAGGGTAATTCCATCGGCGCCAAAATTACGGTCACTGCGCGGGGCGTTCCGCCGGGTTGGGGCGAACCGGTATTTGACCGTCTTGATGCTGACATTGCCAGCGCCCTGATGGGTATTAACGCGGTTAAAGGCGTTGAGCTGGGAGATGGTTTCGCCTGTGTCAGCCAGAAAGGCACTGAGCATCGCGACGAAATGACCACGGCAGGATTTTTGTCTAACCACGCTGGTGGGGTGATTGGTGGTATCTCCAGTGGACAAAC
Source organism: Porticoccaceae bacterium (assembly GCA_041622295.1). Taxonomy (GTDB): domain Bacteria; phylum Pseudomonadota; class Gammaproteobacteria; order Pseudomonadales; family Porticoccaceae; genus HB2-32-21. Next base: position 488 of record JBFJZC010000084.1, on the reverse strand, counting down.
TATTGTTGCTCATCTGGCGTTAAAGCCGACATCAAGCCTGCGTATCCCCGGACGATCGGTTGATGTTAGCGGCGAGCCGGTCGAAGTCTCTACCACGGGCAGGCACGATCCCTGTGTCGGTATTCGTGCCACACCCATTGCTGAGGCGATGTTGGCGCTGGTGCTAATGGATCATGCCTTGCGTCATCGCGGACAAATGGGTGAGCAGGGCGGTGCTGGCAAGCGAATTCCGCCTGAGATCTCTGATTAGGTGTCAGTTGGCGCGCCTGTTCCTGAGGTAACACCTGCCCAGACCGTGCCCTACTGGCGGCTTTCCGGTTTCTATTTTTTCTATTTCGCACTCCTCGGGGGCATGTATCCCTACTGGCCGCTGTACTTACAGAATATCGGATTAAGCGCTGAGCGTATCGGCCTGCTCCTGGCGATCCCAATGATCACCAAGGTGGTGGCCCCCAATATATGGAGCTGGCTGGCAGATACCACGGGGC
>JBFJZC010000083.1:0-10350 GCA_041622295.1 Porticoccaceae bacterium | reverse complement strand
TTGCTAAATGGATAAGCTGCTTATTTCGGGGGGCAGGCCGCTACGTGGTGAAATCCGCATTTCCGGCGCCAAGAATTCGGCCTTGCCAATTCTTGCGGCCACATTATTGGCAGATGAACCTGTAATCGTATCGAATCTGCCGCACCTCCATGACATCACCACCATGATTGAGTTGTTAGGTTGCATGGGTGTGGGTGTCGTACTGGACGAAAAAATGCGCGTCGAAGTCGACGCCAGTTCCATTAGTAGTTATAGCGCACCTTACGAGCTGGTTAAAACCATGCGCGCATCGATCCTGGTGCTGGGGCCGTTGTTGGCCCGTTTTGGTGAGGCGCGCGTATCCTTTCCCGGGGGTTGTGCCATTGGTAGTCGCCCGGTTGATCTGCATTTGAGTGGATTGGAGAAAATGGGTGCTGAAATAACCATTGATGGGGGTTACATCAATGCACGGGTTGATGGTCGACTGAAGGGCGCGCATATTTTCATGGATATGGTGACAGTCGGTGGCACGGAAAACCTGATGATGGCGGCCTGCCTCGCGGACGGTAAAACGATTATAGAGAATGCTGCTCGTGAGCCAGAGGTTGTTGACCTGGCTAATTGTCTGAATGCGCTGGGCGGCGACGTGACTGGTGCTGGTACTGACACTGTGGTGATCAATGGTGTTGCCAGGCTGGGCGGCGGCAACTACAAAATTATGCCTGACAGGATTGAAACCGGAACATATCTGGCAGCTTGTGCAGCGACGCGCGGACATATCAAGTTAAAAGATACCAATCCACTATTTCTGGGGGCGGTGCTCTCGAAGCTGAGGGAGGCTGGCGGTGATATAACTCTCGGTGACAACTGGATCGAAATGGATATGCATGGTCGTCGACCGCAGTCCATCGATCTGAGCACTGCGCCTTATCCGGCATTCCCCACTGACATGCAGGCGCAACTGACAGCCGTTAATGTGGTTGCTGACGGTGTTGGCAGGATTACCGAGACGATTTTTGAAAACCGATTGATTCAAACCCATGAGCTGGTCAGAATGGGGGCGCAAATCCGCCTGGAAGGCAACACCGCTATCGTGACTGGTGTGGAGAGGTTGACCGGTGCCCCGGTGATGGCCTCGGATTTGCGCGCTTCAGCCAGCCTGGTGATCGCAGGGCTGGTCGCGGAGGGTGAAACGGTCGTTGACAGGATTTACCATATTGATCGTGGGTACGAGTGCATTGAAGAAAAATTGCAGCAGTTAGGTGCCAATATTCGCCGTATTCCGAATTAATCCTTGTTGTTTCTGCAAGAGTCGTTTACCGAAGCGCCGTTCAAGAAATCGTTGATTACAAAATACTTTGAGTACTTTAAATGCAGGCATCGCGCGTAAATCTCCCTACAGACGTCAGCAAGAAATCGACATGATTACCATCGCTTTGACCAGAGGGCGCATTCTCAACGAGACTTTGCCCCTGCTCGCTCAGGCTGGCATTGAGCCCGAAGAGGACATCACCTCAAGTCGCAAACTGATGTTTGCGACAACCCGAAATGATGTGCGCCTTCTGGTTTTGCGCGGCACGGATGTGCCGACATATGTACAGTTTGGCGCGGCGGATCTTGGCGTTTCGGGTAAGGATACTTTAATGGAGCATGGTGGTAATGGCTTCTACGAACCGCTTGACCTGGGTATTTCTCGCTGTCGGTTGATGACTGCTGGAGTGGTCGGTGGTCAGCGGCCTTCCGGGCGCATCCGTGTGGCGACGAAATATCTCAACGTGGCGCGGCGCTACTATGCCGAATGTGGACGTCAGGCAGACGTCATTAAACTCTACGGCGCCATGGAGCTAGCGCCACTGGTTTCTCTTTGCGATGAAATTGTCGATATTGTTGATACCGGCAATACTCTGAAGGCCAACGGGTTGGAGGCTCGTGAAGTCATTGCTGATATTAGCTCCCGGCTGATTGTTAACAAAGGTGCATTAAAGATAAAACACGCGCGGATTCAGCCGCTGCTAAGACAGCTGGATGATGCCGTGCGGGTGCGGACGGGTTGAATGGTGAGCGCTCTGCATCCCGCGCGACTTAACATCACCGATCCGGATTTTGAGGTCGGGTTCGCCGCGTTGCTGGCGCGTGATCGTGGGGCAGATCAACAGGTTCATAGGGACGTACTCGAAATTCTTGCTGCTGTAAGGGCGCGAGGTGACCAGGCGCTGCTTGATTACACGCGGCGCTTTGACCAGCGCCAGCCTGGGTCTATCCGCGACCTCGAGGTAACGCCACAACAGTTAAGGCACAGTGCCAGTCTGGTCACAGACGAACAGCGGCAGGCGCTTGGCGTAGCTGCTGCCCGCATTCGCACCTATCACGAACATCAAAAGCAGGAATCGTGGCAATTTAAAGACGCCGATGGCACCGTGCTTGGTCAGCAAATTACCGCCTTGCAGCGAGTTGGTATCTATGTGCCTGGTGGTAAGGCCAGTTACCCGTCATCCGTATTGATGAATGCCATCCCGGCTCGTGTGGCTGGCGTGGACGAGATAATCATGATGGTGCCCGCCCCGGGCAATGAACTTAATCCGCTCGTGCTCGCAGCAGCTCAGTTAGCGGGGGTCGATAGAATATTTACTGTCGGCGGTGCCCAGGCCGTCGCGGCGCTGACTTACGGTACCGAGACCGTTCCTTGCGTTGACAAGATTGTCGGCCCTGGAAACCGGTATGTGGCGGCAGCAAAGAAAGCGGTTTTTGGCGAGGTGGGCCTCGATATGGTGGCTGGACCGTCGGAAATATTGGTGATAAGTGATGCCGGTACCAATCCAGACTGGATCGCGATGGATCTTTTTTCCCAGGCCGAGCACGACGAAGAAGCCCAGGCAATTCTCATTAGTCCAAGTGGCGATTTTCTGGATCGCGTGTTGGCGAGTATGGATGCTCTACTACCAGGGCTGGAGCGTCGGGATATTATTCGAGCCGCTATTGATCGACGGGGAGCCTTGATAGAGGTCAGAGATTTTGATGATGCCCTCGCCCTGGCCAACCGTATCGCGCCAGAGCATCTCCAGCTGGCTGTTGACCACCCCGAAGCTTTGCTGCCGGGTGTGCGCCATGCGGGAGCGATTTTTCTGGGTCGGCACACACCGGAGGCCTTGGGTGATTATTGCGCCGGCTCAAACCATGTGTTGCCCACTTCAACGACGGCGCGATTTTCATCTCCCCTGGGTGTCTATGACTTCCAGAAACGCAGTTCGGTGATCGGTTGCAGCCCAGCGGGTGCGGCAACCCTGGCAAAAACAGCGTCAGTATTGGCGCGTAGCGAATCGTTCACCGCGCACGCGCGCTCCGCCGAATACCGGCTGCAAGACTGAATGGGATAGCCTGATGGATAATCGATTCTGGAGCGGTTTTGTCAACGATTTGCAGCCGTACGTGCCGGGTGAGCAACCGAGAGAAGCGAATCTGGTCAAACTAAACACAAATGAAAATCCCTACGGCCCTTCGCCGGCGGTACTCTCCGCGATAGAACACGCTGTATCGGAACAGCTACGCCTTTACCCGCCCCCGGGGGCTGAGCAGCTAAAAGGCGCCATCTCTCACTACTACGGCCTTGAGGAGAGTCAGGTTTTTGTCGGCAACGGCTCCGATGAAGTACTCGCGCACACGTTTAATGGGTTATTGCGCCATGATCAGCCGATCCTGTTCCCGGATATCACTTACAGCTTTTATCCCGTTTATTGCGGTCTCTACGGTATCAGTTACGAAGCGGTAGCAGTCGATGACGAGCTGCGCGTGCGCGTCGCTGATTACGCGCGGCCCAACGGCGGTGTTGTTCTGGCCAATCCCAATGCGCCAACTGGCTGCCTGTTAACGCTCCAGGAAATTGAACAGTTGCTACAGGCCAATACGTCAAGTGTCGTTGTCGTTGATGAGGCTTACATTGATTTTGGTGGTAATAGCGCGGTTACGCTGATCAATCAATACGATAATTTGCTGGTGGTACAGACTTTGTCAAAATCCCGCTCACTGGCCGGCCTCCGGGTTGGTTTGGCATTGGGTAATCGTCATTTGATTGAAGCGCTAGAGAGGGTGAAAAACAGTTTTAATTCTTATCCGCTCGATCGCCTCGCGATTGCCGGGGGGCTGGCAGCTTTTGCAGATGAAGTGTACTTCAGGAAGCACTGTGCATTGGTGATTGCCAGTCGCGAGCGCCTGGTGCAGGGGCTGACTGGCCTCGGCTTTGCGGTCATACCGTCAGCGGCCAACTTTGTGTTTGTCTCACATCCAGACCATACCGGGGCGGCATTGACGGCGCGGCTACGCGAGGAAAAAATTCTTGTGCGGCACTTTAGTCAGCCGCGCATTGAGCAATACATACGTATTACGGTCGGTTCTGATCGGCAAATAGATACGTTACTCAGCGTGCTGGCGGAAATACTCAGCTAGTGGCGCCAACGTTAATTTGGCGCTAGCTGGAGGAAGTGATTAATTGCTGGTGAGTTGCGGTCGCGTGCCAGCGATGGCGGCGATGGTCAGGTGTTGATCGCGGCGAATAACTTTGAGGCTGATGGGGTCGCCGGGGCTGAGTTGAGCGATTAAATTCATTCCACTTGCACCATCTCCGACGCGTTGACCATTGATATGGGTAATGACATCGCCGGGCTTGAGTCCGCTCTGAAACGCCGGCCCGGCAACGTGGACATCGGTGATCAGCAGTGCTGCAGGTGGCTCTATACCGAGCCGTTGGGCAATTTGTGGCGCCAGACGTTGCGCCTCCACACCAAGCCAGCCGCGAATCACTCGGCCGTTTTTGATAATGTCATCAAGTACTTTGATCGCGGTATCAGACGGTATAGCGAAACCGATGCCCACCGAAGAATTTTCGTTGAGTATGGCTGAATTGATGCCCAGCAAATTGCCGTGAAGGTCAACCAGCGCACCACCCGAGTTGCCGGGGTTAATAGCGGCGTCAGTCTGGATGAAGTTTTCGAAGGTATTCAGGCCTAAATCTTTTCTGCCCTTAGCGCTGATAATGCCCTGGGATACCGATTGCCCAACACCGAATGGATTGCCGATGGCCAGTACGATATCCCCCACTTCGGTATGTTGTAGATCGCCGATGATGCTCGGCTGCAGGCCGTCCAGATCGATTTTTAGAACGGCAAGGTCAGTCTCTGGGTCGGTGCCGATAACCCGGGCATTTGCTTCGCGGCCATCATGAAGCAGGGTAAGTATCTCCTCTGCACCACTGATCACATGGTGATTGGTGAGGATAAAGCCGTCACTACTAACGATGACGCCGGACCCTAAAGAAGACTCCATGCGCTGTTGTTGCGGGACGTTATTGTTATTAAAAAAGCGACGAAAAAACGGATCGTTGAGTAGCGGGTGCTTGCTCTCGGGTACTTTTTTACGCGTATAAATATTGACGACCGAAGGCGCGGCGCGGCGCACTGCAGGCGCATAGGACGACACCGGTGCGAGAGCTGATCCGTCACGGGCCGACAACGACTCGATAGCGCCACCAGTAACAAAATGCTGGCCGGTTAGTTGCGGGAACAATAAGACTGCGACGGTTGCAGCCAGTAATCCCGCCAGGATCGGCCAGCCAAAATCATTAAAAAATTTCAAATCGTGATCCTGCAGAGAGTATGTCTTATATAGAAGCCGTTTTATTAGATGGTCTTATTTGGTGGTATTATGGCACAGACTTGCAGGCAGCTTTGTTATGATCTTTCGATTACGCCTCGCAGCCATGGTCAGTCAATCAATTTGGTCGCGTACATCGCGACCGTGGGCCGTCTACATGGTAAGTATGTTTTGGAAACCTTAACGCTTAATGGAGCATGGAGACAATGAGTCGATTAGTAAAACCTCATGGTAGTGAGCACTTGAAGCCCTTGTTGCTTACAGGGCAGGCTTTGCGGGATGAGCGGTCGCGAGCGGAAGGGCTACAGCAAGTCAGCATTCAATCACGGGAAGTCGGTGATTTGATTATGCTTGGCATCGGGGGTTTTACGCCGCTCGAAGGTTTCATGGGTAAGGCTGATTGGCAGCAGGTGTGTGACCATATGCATACCAGCACTGGCCTGTTTTGGCCGATTCCGGTGACCTTGTCTGTTGGAGAAGAGCAAGCTGCAGCCATTTCCGTCGGTTCGGATATCGCCCTGGTTGATGGGGAAACCGGTGAGCTTATGGGCACGATGAGCGTTGCCGAAAAATACACCATCGATAAACTTCACGAATGCGAGCAGGTATTTAAGACTACTGACATCGCCCATCCTGGCGTAAAAATGGTGATGGATCAGGGTGACGTTAATCTGGGGGGTGCGGTCAGGGTGTTATCCGAAGGGGAATTCCCGAAACGATATCCCGGCGTCTACATGACGCCTGCTGAAACGCGAGCATTGTTTGATGCCCAGGGTTGGTCGACGGTGGCAGCCTTTCAGACTCGCAATCCCATGCATCGCTCCCATGAGTACCTGGCCAAAATTGCCATCGAAATTTGTGATGGCGTGATGGTACATTCCCTGCTGGGTAAGCTTAAACCAGGGGATATTCCTGCCCAGGTGCGTCAGGAATCGATCACTGCACTGCTGGATAATTATTTTGTTGAAAACACGGTCGTACAAGCCGGTTATCCGCTTGATATGCGTTACGCAGGTCCGCGCGAAGCATTACTTCACGCCCTGTTTCGGCAAAATTACGGCTGCTCTCATCTAATTGTTGGGCGTGACCATGCCGGTGTCGGCGATTATTACGGGCCTTTTGACGCACACCACATTTTTGATCAAATACCCGCTGGATCCTTGCAGACCGTGCCATTGAAAATTGACTGGACGTTCTGGTGCAATCGCTGCGCCACGATGGCGTCAATGCGCACCTGCCCGCATGGTGCGGAAGATCGGGTGTTGGTTTCCGGTACCAAGTTGCGTAAGGCCCTATCCGAGGGTGGCGAGGTAGAGGACAACTTTTCGCGGCCGGAGGTGCTTGATATCTTGCGTGCCTACTACGCGGGGTTGAGCGATGAGGATAATGTCGAGGTAACGCTTTCGGGCCACTCAGCTAAGTAAGGGCGGTTCTTCACGCGGGCTCGATTAAGCTGGCGCAAATCATAAGCTGGCATCAATGGTTACTTTGTACCTTTGATGCCAGCGATACATCATCGCAGGCTGGGTACGTAACTTTACGCCGTCGCCGACAGGGTATTGTTGACTGGCGGATTCCCGCTGCGCCGCTACTATTTTTATTCCGGGAAGGGTCTTACATTTGTGCCTGAACTAGTCGCAACGATAACTCGTCCAACCCGCTTTGCTCAGATCAACCCGCTTTTAAGGTCGGATCACGCTCTTCGACATCGTCACTGTCCACGTGGGGGGGTACCGATTTTAGTGGAAGCTTGTCGCCGCGCGTTTTTGCGTCCGCAAGACCGTAGTCTGCTCTTAGTACGCCAGTACTCGGCGCGTAATCTTTTGGCGCCTGCAATCCTCCCTTTATAGCCGTTAGATCCAACTGCATAGCGCCCGCTTCAATCAGCTTGCGGCCGGTTTCCGGATTGGCCAGTTTGGTGGCGCCAGATGCTAGATGCTGGTTAAGCTCTGCATAGCTAGAAGTAAGGTTTTTGATTAGGTCCGAGGTTTTAACAAAGTGCTCGGTTATTTCATGTTGATAGGCGGCGGAGGTCTGGCGGTTGTTTTTTAGCTCTTCGGCCAAATGACGGCGTTGCCGGGCTGGTGCCGATAACAGGCGAGTGAGTAGAACGCCTATAACAAGGCCAAGGCCAAGGCTGGCAAAAGCGATGACTAATAGTTCTGGATTTACTTCGGCATTCACTAGGCGTGTTCCTGTTAGCTGTGTCACGACCGAGCAATTTTAGCCTGAAAAAGTAGGCGGGTCGACCAGCCTGTTTTGACAGCTACTTATTTGCTTTAATCATTGAATACGTCAGCATCAAAAAACGAGGGGTTAACCCATGGCGCAACACTCTGCCATTTTTATCGAAGGTCCCGTGGGTAAACTGGAGGTCGTTCTGGAGGTGGCGGATAGTGATGACCCCCTGGTTGGTGGTGGGTATTGTGCAGTGGTGTGCCATCCGCATCCACTTTATGGCGGCACGATGGATAATAAGGTTGTTACGACATTGGCGAGAGTTTACCGAGAGCTGGGCGTACCGGTTGCCCGGTTTAATTTCAGAGGCGTCGGTGGCAGTGCAGGACAGCACGATAATGCGAATGGCGAGGTGGATGACCTGTGCGCCGTGGCCCTTTGGTTGGGCACCCAATACCCGCAAGCTAAAATGCTGGTCTGCGGGTACTCGTTTGGCTCGGTAGTTGCTGCAGCTGGGAGTACGCGGGTGGGTGCCAGTCACATGGTTTTGATCGCGCCTCCAGTAGAGCGGTACGCAATGGGCTCCGAGGGCTATTTTACCTGCCCGGCGGTCATTATCCTCGGCGCGGAAGATGAATTGGTCGATGCAGAGAAAGCTCGCAAGTGGGCTGTTCAGTTAACGTCGCCCACAGCAATTGTCACCGTCCCCGGCGCCAGTCATTTTTTTCACGGGCAGCTGGTAACGTTGCGTGAGCAGTTGTCGCCCTTGTTATTGGCAGCTTTGCGCTGAAGTTTATTGAGGATAGAAGCGCGCTATGGCGCGCGGTTGCTTCGCAGGCCTGGTAGCGGTAGAGTTGGCCGCAATTTTTTGGCCTTGTCGGAATGTCTCTTACCCCATTACAGCGCTACCAGCAGGATTTACGCCAGGACGGTTTTATTGAAGATCCCGCGCAGGTTCAGGCCGTCGAAAAGTTGCAAAATCTATATGAGCAGTTGATGGCCGCCACCAGTACGCGGATAAGTTTGTTTGATCGTCTAGTGCGTAATCGCCGGGCGGCTCCCGTCAAAGGCATCTATTTCTGGGGCGGAGTAGGGCGTGGCAAGACCTATTTAATGGATAATTTTTACGAAAGTCTGCCATTTCAACAGAAGATGCGGTTGCACTTTCATCGTTTCATGAAGCGGGTTCATCGCGATCTCAACACCTTCAGGGGGCAAAAAAACCCTCTTGAAAAGGTTGCCGCTGGCATTGCCAGTGAAACCAGGGTGATCTGCTTTGACGAATTCTTTGTGACTGATATTACCGACGCGATGATACTCGGGACACTCATGGAGCAACTGTTCACTCGAGGCGTATCGCTGGTTGCAACGTCAAATATTGCGCCGGATCGATTGTATGAAAATGGTTTGCAAAGGCAACGGTTTTTGCCAGCTATTGAACTTATTAAAAAGCATTGCGAAGTTGTTCATCTTGATAACGGGACTGATTACCGGCTGCGAGTGCTCACAAACGCCGAACTTTATCACTGGCCGTTGGATGAGCGCGCCGAAGCGGGTCTAAGTATGACCTTTAACAGTCTGGTGCCGACTCCTGAGGAAGTGCGCAAAGGAATTTTTATCGAGGTTGAAGGGCGCGACATCCCTTGTCGGTTTATCGGCGAAGATGTTATCTGGTTCGATTTCGACGCATTATGTGCGGGGCCGCGTAGTCAAAACGACTATATCGAGCTAGCGAGGGAGTTTCACGCGGTGCTGGTTAGCTCGGTGCCTAGAATGGGTGGCTTGCAGGATGATCAGGCCCGCCGCTTTATCAATATGGTTGACGAATTTTACGACCGCAATGTCAAGATGGCGATCTCAGCCGAAGTCAGCTTGTCTGCCTTGTATGACAATGGGAGCCTATGCTTCGAATTTGAACGAACGCGCAGTCGCCTTATGGAAATGCAGAGCCACGAGTACCTTGCCAGGGCTCATCGGCCGTAAGCCTGTCGCGCGTAATAAGGTGCTTCCTGGCAAGAGGCGACAGAAATTGCCGGTAAACTCTTGTAATCGCCTCTTGAAAAGCCCGTGACTCGCCGGTAGAATTCGCGCTCGCTTTAGTAAGCCAGTGGCAAATCAGGCAGAATATACATGAAGACATACAGCGCCAAAACCGAGACCGTGCAACGCGACTGGTACGTTGTGGACGGGGCAGATAAGGTTCTCGGGCGGTTGGCAAGTCATATAGCAACCCGTTTGCGCGGTAAGCACAAACCCGAATATACGCCGCACGTCGACACTGGCGATTACATTGTTGTCGTCAACTGCGAGAAAATTCGCGTTACGGGCAACAAGGCCAAAGGCAAAATCTATCACCACCACACCGGTTACCCGGGCGGTATTAAGGATATCAGCTTTGAGAAGTTGATCGAAAAGGCACCGGAGCGGGTGTTGCAGAAAGCCGTCAAGGGGATGCTGCCAAAAGGGCCTCTGGGGCGCGAGATGTTTAAAAAGCTCAAGGTGTATGCTGGCACAGAGCACCCGCATACAGCTCAACAGCCCCAAGAACTG
>JBFJZC010000082.1:0-10373 GCA_041622295.1 Porticoccaceae bacterium | reverse complement strand
ACGCTGGTCAGGCTCCAGATATCAGCGTGAACACCAAAATCCTGCTTCAGAATGATCGCCGCCTCTCTGACCTCATTGAAAATGGTCCCCGACCCCATTAGCTGAACCTTTAACTTTGGTTTTTTGGCAGTCGCGGCCGCAAACAGATATATGCCCCTGACAATTCCTTCTTCCGCACCTTTAGGCATATCCGGGTGGACGTAGTTTTCATTCATGGTGGTGATGTAATAAAAACAGTTTTCACGCTGCTTATACATCCTTTGCAGCCCATCCTGAATGATCACCACCAATTCGTACTCATAGGCCGGGTCGTAACTGTGGCAATTGGGCACAGTATTGGCGAGTAGATGGCTGTGGCCGTCCTGGTGCTGAAGCCCTTCTCCATTCAGCGTAGTGCGCCCAGCGGTCGCTCCAATCAGAAAACCGCGTGCCTGAATATCGCCTCCGGCCCAGGCCAAGTCGCCAATACGCTGAAAGCCAAACATGGAGTAGAAAATATAAAAGGGCACCATCGGGCAATCGTAATTACTGTAGGCGCTGGCAAGGGCTATCCAGGCCGACATGGCGCCAGCTTCTGATAAGCCCTCTTCCAGAATCTGACCCTTTTTATCCTCTTTATAAAAGAGAATTTGACCGGAATCGTGGGGCACATAACGCTGACCTGCCGACGAATAAATGCCGAGCTGGCGAAACATGCCTTCCATACCAAAAGTGCGGGCTTCGTCGGGAATAATGGGCACCACCCGCTGACCAATCTCCTTATCCTTGACCAGCGTCGACAACATACGCACCAGTGCCATGGTGGTTGAAATAGTCCTCTTCCCGGAGCCGCGCAACTGTTTCTCAAACACGTCCAGAGCTGGCGGCTCAAGCACACGTGCTTCAGCCTGCCTGGTTGGCAGTGCGCCGCCCAGACCTTCCCGTTGCTTGCGCAGGTAGGTAATTTCGGGGCTATCATCCGGTGGTCGGTAGTAGGGAACATCGGCCAACTTATCATCAGGAATAGGCAGGCCAAAACGGTCGCGGAATTTTTTTAGACTCTCGATATCGAGCTTTTTCACTGAGTGAGTATCATTGGCTGCCTCACCACTTTCCCCGAGACCATAGCCTTTCACCGTCATCGCCAGCACCACCGTAGGCTTGCCGTTATTCTCCATGGCCTCGGCATAGGCCGCGTAAACCTTGTAGGGGTCATGCCCACCGCGATTCAACCACATAATGTCGTTGTCGCTAAGATCCGCTACTAATTCGAGCAACTCCGGGCTTTTGCCAAAAAAATGTTCGCGGGTATATGCGCCCCCGTTAAATTTATAGTTCTGCAATTCACCATCGCAAACTTCGTCCATGCGCGCCTGCAGGATGCCGTTGCTGTCTTTTTCAAGCAGCGAATCCCAATGGCGACCCCAGATCACTTTGACAACGTTCCACCCCGCACCGCGGAACACACCCTCCAGTTCCTGGATGATTTTGCCGTTACCGCGCACCGGGCCATCGAGCCGTTGCAGATTGCAATTGACCACAAAGGTCAGGTTTTCCAGCTGCTCTCGACCCGCCAGTGAAATGGCGCCAAGGGTTTCCGGCTCGTCACATTCGCCATCTCCCACAAAAGCCCACACCTGTCGGTCGCCACGCGGCACCAGCTCGCGAGCCGATAGATACCGCATGATGTGCGCCTGGTAGATTGCCTGGATGGGGCCAAGCCCCATGGAAACCGTCGGGAACTGCCAGTAATCGGGCATTAGCCAGGGATGGGGATAGGACGACAACCCCTCGCCATCCACCTCACGGCGAAAGTTATCCAGTTGCTTTTCCGTGAGTCGCCCTTCCAGATAAGAGCGCGCATAAATACCAGGCGAACTGTGCCCCTGAAAATAGATTAGATCACCCAGGTGGGACTCGGTGCGGCCGCGGAAAAAATAGTTAAAGCCGACATCATAAAGTGTCGCCGCAGAGGAAAATGTGGCGATGTGACCACCGAGGCCTTCGTCATTTTTGTTGGCGCGCATGACCATGGCCAGGGCATTCCAACGAATCAGCGAACGGATACGGCGCTCCATAAACAAATCGCCGGGCATGCGTTTTTCACGGGTGACTGGAATAGTATTGCGAAACGGTGTGGTCATCGCCCGCGGCAAGGGCAGGTCCACCTGGTCAGCGCGGTCCACCAGCTGCTTCAACAGATACGCTGCCCGCTCCCTGCCCTGATGCCGAATCACGGCATCGAGAGAATCTAGCCACTCTCTGGTTTCTTCTGGATCCAGGTCCGTCATAGTAAAGCCACCCGTTATTTGAATGAAAGTATCCGCGCACCGCTGGTCAACATATTATCCACTCTCGCAACGTAGACCAGCCAATAGTATTGTAGGAAAATTACAATAACAAGGCATTTTTTATATTAATCAATCACATAGAGATCTTTTTTGCCGTTAATAATAGCCATCTCAAGCAGGCAGCAGCTCACTAATATCGCCCCAGCCTTATTCCGGGTATGCGTAAACCCCGTCGCCGCTGCCCAGCAGACTTTCTCCTGCTGATTTTGATTCAGCGGCATCCTGTTGTCGCGTAACCAACCATAACTGGCGACTACCCTCTATGAACAGGCGTTGATACGCTGCCAACAAACTTGCCGGCGTTATCGACTCTATCTGTTCAACTAACTGGTCACGAAACTCAAAATTGTCATAACCGAGATAGGTGGACTCCTGATGTCGGCCAACCTGTTCCGCAAGGTTTTTTGGCTTCTCTTCGATATTAGCGAGCAAGGCGCTTTTAAAACGATTGAGATCAGCCTCGCTAAGCGCGGCTGACGTTTGCTCAAAACTGACCAGGAAATTGTCTATTTCCTGTTTAAGGTCGGGCACTGAACTCTGCGGCGACTGGATAAAAAAAACTATGCCCGGCACTCGGTTCATATGCATAAGCCTGGCACCAACCGCATAACCCAGCTGCTTTTCGGTGCGCATGTCCGTATAAAAAGGCGCTTCTACGACGGCGTTGATCATTGCCATCAGGGCACGCTCAGCCAACGTATCCTCATCGCCCTGGACGTACAGCAAAACGCTTCTGTCATTGTGGTCAACGGCCAGTCCGTGCGTGATCGCCTGCTCTGGCAACTTCGCAATCGCTTCAAACAATGCCGCGTCACCACTTTTACCCAGCTTCAGCGTGGCCATTGTCGCGCTGACCATGTCCAGTACCTGTTCAGCATTTAATACTCCGCCTGCATAGAATTCAGCATGACCCACGCTATACAAATCGCGATGGAAATTACGGATATCTTCGAGCGTAACGTCCGCCAGGCCATCCGCCAGGACGCGGTCATTGCACTCACCTTTAACCAGCGGCTGAAGCTCGCCGAACAACTGCTGAATCGGCCACTGTTTGCTGCTGTTGCGCCACTCTCTAATCAACGTCGCTTTCAATCTGTCAAAAACCGCCTCATCCCACTGCGGGCTGGCCATAGCGCTCAGCACCTGCTGCAACAGTACCGACTGCCGCTCAGTGTACCCGGAGATGCCCAGTTTCAGGCCGTTACGCCAACGGAATAGCGAATAATTCAGGCCGGCCAAGCGAGCCTGATAGGTTTTTGTATCGAGGGCATTTTTAACAATTTCAACATACAGATCGGCTTCAGCAGCGTTGCGGCAACTGCGCAGCGCGGGCGTCGCTAACTCAGCCTCAAAAACACTGCGGGGGCTGCCGAATTGCTGATCCGTATAATGCCAGACAACTGCGCCGCTTTTATTTTCCAGCCTGATCGGATTAATGTTGGCACCGCCTTTATCGCTCACTGGATAGGTGTGCGCCAGATAAGGGTTGGGCGGGGCCAGGGATAACGTCTTGTCTTTGGCCTTTAACCAGCGATCTCGCGTGCTGTCGGCCAGGGCAACGACATGGTAAGGCGCTTCATAGCGGGCCGATATCCGTACGGCCTGATTGATGTGGGATTGCTCACTATCAGGCGATGCGCCACCCGACCGGTCGTTATCGGGCTGGTCGTTATCGGGTTGCTCAGTGGGTAGATCAGTACCGGGCGCAACCAGCATGATAACCGCGTTATCCGCAGTTAACTGGTCCATAAAATCTGTCAGCACATTTTTGTCAAACTCGCTTAACAGGTAGCCTCCACGTAATACTTCTTCCGGTGGATAATGGCCCAGCCCAGCGCTTAGCTGCTGAACATAAGCTGCAGGATCGTATTTTTCAGCGAAACGAAACTTCGTATGCTGCAAGTTTGCCAGCTCGTCAAAGCGCCATTTCTCAACACCCTGCTGCCGAGCCAGATTAAGCCACGCGAACAGGCGGTCAAGCACCTGATCCTTTTGTTTGATTCCCATCGGTGTCAGATCGATGGTCAGGGCGAAGACCGTGCCCTGCTGTGTATCAAAAGCCAAACCGGCACCCAGCCCTTCGGCTAGCCCGGCCCTCTTCAGATGAGCCAGTAGACTGCCTTCGCTTTCGTCGCCTAACAAATGCCCCCAGTAGGTCGCTGGCTTGGTTCGCCAGTACGGCTCGACGCTGGCGACGGGAAATACCACGCTTAAACTGTGTTTCTCCTGAACCGGCTGGATATGCAGTTCAAAGGGCAGTCGCACCGCAGATTTAAAAGGCAATTTCGACGATCCCGCCTCCTGTTTAACATCGCGCGCTTTGCCCTGCCCTGCAACCACATCGGTCCGGGGCACGGCGGAAAACCGTTCGCGCACCGCCCCCTCCAGCTCATCAAGGGATTCCTTGCCGAGCACCGCCAGGACCATCCGGTCTGCCGAATAATATTGTTTATAGAATTCGAGCAAATCGTCACGGACCAGGTCGTTGTCCCGATCAGCCAGTGTTTGTAAGTCGCCTACCGAAAAACGAGCAAGGGGGTGGGCGGGGTTGAGCTGCTCACCAAAGACTTCCCATTCACGACGACTATCATCCTTGATCTTGAGACGAAACTCCGACTCAACAGCATTGCGCTCTCGCTCTACATAGGCCTCGTCAAATAGTGGTGCGACAAAAAATCGCGAAAAGCGATCAAGCGCGGCGAACAGGTGCGTGGCATCGACATCAAAGAAATAGTTGGTGTCTTCGAGGCTGGTATAGGCGTTGTGCTGACCACCATGCTCACTGATAAATTTTTGATAGGCGTCTGCCTCCGGAAATGTGTCTGTCCCCAGAAACAGCATATGCTCGAGAAAATGCGCCAGACCATCTCGGCCATCGGGGTTTTGAAAGCTGCCAACGTTGACATTGAGAGCAGCCGCCGCCTTGTCTGCATCGGGATCAGAAATAACTAAAACCCGGATGCCGTTATCCAACGTTACATAGCGATATGTGCGCGCATCGGACGGGCTGCGTTTTATCCCTACTTCGCCGCCCTCTGCGGGGCTTGCCGGTTGCCACCAGGCTTCATCCAGGCTGCTCGACAGCTCATTCCGCGAATCAGAGCAGGCACCGCCTAGCGATAGCGCAAGAACAAGCGCTGACAGCCACGCGGCACGACGATACGGCAAGGATTTGATCATAATGTTCCCAAAGAGAGTGGCAAGGGTGGATTTAAATCATTTAAGCGCGCAAAAACATACAGCCGGGCTGCCCCCAGGCGCGTCTACTCTGACAGTGATTCAGCAGGTCCGTTCTGCGGCCAGGCGTTATAGAGCGCCTTAACCAGCGTCGCCAGCGGAATCGCGAAAAACACCCCCCAAAAACCCCAGAGGCCACCAAATACCAGCACAGAGAGGATGATGGCAACGGGGTGCAGGTTGACCACTTCAGAAAACAGCAAGGGCACCAGCACATTGCCGTCCAGAAACTGGATCACCGAATAGGCGATGAATAACCAGAAAAACTCATTGCTCCAGCCCCACTGAAACAGCCCCACCAATAGCACCGGTATCGTCACAACCGCAGCCCCGATATAGGGAATAACCACGGACAAGCCCACCAGTAACGCCAGCAGAGCAGCGTAGCGCACACCCAACACGGCGAACCAGATATAAGTAGAGAAGCCCACTATGACTATCTCTAGCGCTTTACCCCGTATGTAATTGGCAATCTGAATATTCATTTCCTGCCAGACCTGATTCATCATCGGGCGTTTTTTCGGCAGCAAGCTCGCCAAGACACCGCTCAAATAGGCGCGATCCTTAAGCATAAAAAAGACCAACAAAGGCACCAAAATCAAATACAGCATAATCACAATGACATTGGGGAATTTACTCACCGAAAACGCCACCGCCGCTTCGGCAAACTGCCCTGACTGATGTTGCACGTAGGTTGTCAGCTCTGCCAGACGCGCCTCGCTGATCAAATGCGGGTAACGTTCTGGTAACAACAGAATGATCCCCTGCCAGCGCCTGACCATACCGGGCAGCTCCTGGATAAGGTTACTGGACTGCTGAATAACAATGGGGAACAAAAACACCAGCGTGGCGAAAAACAGGCCCAAAAACCCGGTGAAGACGACAGTGACCGCAAGCAAGTGGGGTACCCGCCACCTTTTTAACAGGCCAACAAGGCCCTGCAGCAAAAAAGCAAACACCACCGCAGCAAAAAAAGGCGCCAGCAAATCACCCATCGTGACGATGACAACCAGGCCAGCCAGCAACAGTAGTGACAGTAATACCGCTTCTTCATCTGCGAAGTAGCGATCAATCCAGCTTTCGACCACCTTCCACATACGTTAAGTCCCAACAGTTAGGTGCACAGCACGACACTCACACATCGATGATGGCCAGACTAATCCAACCGTTCGGCGCACTCTGCGAACCGGGAATGATACCGCTTATTCACCACACGTTGGGGCTGACCGCATGCCTTTATTTTTCCGTCCACAATCCGCTGCCCCGCAACTGTGGGCATATTGATGCGCTGCCAAATGCCGCACGTCACGTGTCATGGAACGACCATTATACTGCCCTACTCCCTATCTGGAATCGAACGCCCTCAAACAAGCGCAAGAGAATATTGTCATATCTAATCTGATGAATAGGTTAGTATCATACTCGACAGACTCTGGGGAGGCGGGTTAACCGCAATACATTGCTGACATACGCATACAACTGCAACCTTCGCCTGCTTTCTGTCGCTTCATTGATAACCCTTGCGCTGTTGATGACTGCAACAGGTGCGCGCGCTAACGATATTAAACTACCTTTGCTGGGCGACAGCACCTCAGGCGTCGTCTCTCATAAGCAGGAATACGACGTCGGTCGGGCCTGGCTGCAAATCTTTCGCAGCCGCGTCTCCACACTGGATGACCCGTTACTGCAAAGCTACCTTGAAGATTTACTCATCAATCTGGCTGCCCACAGCGAGCTGGTCAATCCTCGTCTGGCCCTGGTCACTATCAACAATCCCAGCATGAACGCATTCGCCGTTCCCGGAGGCATTATTGGTGTCCATACAGGTCTTTTTCTGTTTGCTGAGAACGAAGGTCAGCTGGCTTCGGTGCTGGCTCACGAACTGGCCCACCTCAGCCAGCGACACTTTGCCCGCGGCGTCGCCAATCAACGTGCCAATTCAATAACCAGCATGGCTGGCTTGCTGGCCGGCGTCATTTTGGCAGCTACCGTCGGGGGTGACGCGGGAATGGCAGCGATGACCGCTTCTCAGGCTGCCGCCATGGATAACACGTTGCGTTTTTCGCGCCAAAACGAGCAGGAAGCTGACCGCCTCGGTATCGAGACACTGCACCGGGCTGATATGGACCCGGCCGCGGTTGCCGAAATGTTTGATCGCATGCTCGCCGCCACCCGCTACACCGGCCAACGGCCGCCAGAATTTCTGCTGACTCACCCATTGACCGAACAGCGTGTTGCCGATGCCCGCAGTCGCCTGGGCAAGTACCCCAAGAAATATCGAGAAGACAATATCGAATACCATTTGATGCGTGCTCGCGCGCTGATTGCCATCGATGGCGATGTGCAGCGTTCATTCAAACGCTTTCAAAGTGAACTCGACGGGCACTCGGTGTCGCGCGTCGCCGCTCGTTACGGCCTGGCGTTAACCCTGTCGGCGCTGAACCGACATGATGAGGCTCGCAGCGCTCTGGCGCCGCTACTGGCTGAGGACCCACAGCGCCTGGCCTATCAACTCGCTGCCGTTACAATTGATCGCGCCGAGGGTAAATATCAGGCAGCGCTTGACCGCGTCGCCACCATAAGCCCGAGTTATACCGACAACTACCCGCTGCAAAGGGAGTTCGCGGAAACACTGTTACAGGCGAAACGATACGGTGAGTCTGAGCGCGTCCTGGAAAAATTATCGCGTCAGCGGCCCGCCGACCCGGATGTCTGGTACCAGCTGGCGGAAACCAGTGGCCTCGCCGGCAATATTTCTGGCGTGCATATGGCTCGAGCTGAATATTTTATCCTGACCGGCATCTACGACAAGGCACGACAACAGCTCACTTACGCCCAGAAGTTGGTACAGCGAGACTTTAAACAATCAGCCATCGTCAGTCAGCGACTACGCGATCTCGAAAGCATGGAAGCCAAGGCTAAAGGGCTGTAACGTTTTAGCCTCTAAGGCCTACAAGTCGTAGCGACCAGATCCCTCAACAACCCCGCCAGGCAGCGACCGGCTGTTACCCGCCAGCATCTAAACCCGACACGCTCACTGTTACCTCGCTAATGAGCGTTAGTGAGCGTTAGTGAGCGCGAGCTTCAATGTCGGCTGGGTGCTTCAGCTATAAACGCTGGCACGGGCGATAATACGTTTGGCCTGGGTGTAGTGGGGTTTATCGAGCATGATGCCATCAAGACCAACCACGCCAACATCGGGGCTCGCCTCAAACGCTGCGACAACACGCTGCGACCAGGTCAGCTGTTCCGCACTGATGGAAAAAGCCTCATTAATAATATCCACCTGATTTGGATGAATGGCCATCATGCAGGTAAAACCCGCCCTGCGCGCACCTTCGCAGGCTCGACGCAGACCCTCATCATCCCTGAAGTCGGTAAACACTGTGTTGCAAGCTTCAATGCGCGCCGACGTCGCGGCCGCCAGACACAGGCTGCGCGCGGTGCGAAACAGATCGTCCCAGCCGCCATCGGGCAGCAGATGGGTTTCCGCACCAACATCGGCCGACAGATCAAATTCTCCCCAACTGACATAGGCCAATCGTTCGCTACAGTCGGTAAGCCCGCCAAGATTAAACAGGGCCTGACCAGTTTCTGTGCCTATCACAAGAATTTTGACATGGCCGGGGGGCACCCCCTCACGCACTTCCAGCGCACTGAGGTAATGGTCAAGCCGAATCACATCGTCCCGTGTTCGGTACTTGGGCAACAGCACATAATCGGGCGCGCCACCCACCACGGCAGCGAGATCATCGAGAGTCATGACGCCGTCCAGCGGATTGATGCGCACCATTAATTTTTTGGTGCGTGATCCCAGGGGGCGCGCGTCCAGGTATTCGCGTGTCAGTCGCCGACCTTCCTCTTTGCGCCCTAGAGCGATGGAATCTTCCAGATCCAGGATCAGCCCATCGGCGTTGGTGCCGTCACCTTTGGCAATTTTCTTTTCACTGTCAGCGGGTAAAAAAAGCATGGATCTCATGGTCTATTCTCCGTCACCTAGCCTTGCGGACGAGTAGCCATTAAGGCAGTACGCTTAACGGTGGCGACCAGCTCATCTTTCTGATTAAAGCCCTCGTGAAGAAAATTAACGATGCCGGAATCACCGCGCGATTTACTGATACGTTTATCGAGCACCGTTGTGCGCGCCCGAATGGTGTCGCCATGGAAAGTAGGCCGAGGAAATGCAATATCGGTCATACCGAGATTGCCCAGCGTGGTGCCGAGAGTCAGTTCAGTCACCTGAATTCCCACTACCAGCGCCAGCGTAAACATGCTGTTCACAATGCGCTCACCATAGATGCTGTTTTTGGAAAATTCAGCATCAATATGTAGCGGCTGGGTATTCATGGTCAGGCAACTAAACAGGGTATTATCGTACTCGCTGACGGTGCGACGCACCTGGTGATCGTAAACTTTACCTTCTTCAAATTCTTCAAAATAAAAACCCGCCATGAAGGCCTCCTTATCAATTTTTAGCCGCTGTTGCGGTGCTGATTGTTGTCGTGCTGGTGCTGGTGCTGCAGCGGTGATTGCTTTAGCCCTGCTCGTGGAGCGGATTGTAACACCCCGCCGCAATAGTATTAGTCACCGCGCGTGACCGCTACCCTTGAGCGCTTTATTGTCGATGTCAATTGTCAACGCCAACTATCAATGTCGACTGTCAGCCCGTTTTGCGCCGCAGCCACAAGCAGTACAATACCGGTTCGCCAACCGTTAATCGATGGAGTAGTACAACATGACCATGGGCAAACAAAGCGCAGCTGCTGCGCCAAGCTTCGAAGAAGTCGTCACCGCACGTCGATCTGT
>JBFJZC010000081.1:0-10439 GCA_041622295.1 Porticoccaceae bacterium | reverse complement strand
TCGATCGCCTGATAATTATGCTTGCGGGCGTAATCAATACACGCAGCAATGTGTCCACCCTGAACAGTTAGAACATCAGTGATGTTGAACTGAAATGACGCCTGGTAACCCGCCATAATGAACATGTTGGGGTAGCCATGAGACTGGATACCAAACAAGGTACGAATACCGTCTTTATATTTGTCGTTTATCTCAAGACCGTTCCGGCCAACGATCTGGTTGTAGATGCCGGTTTTTTGCACTTCGAAACCAGTCGCGTAGATTATTAGATCGACCTCATATTCCTTACCGTCGAATACCGGGCCTTTCTCCGTTATTTCTGCTACGCCTTTACCGCGAGTATCCACCAGATGCACATTGGGACGATTAAAGGTAGGCAGGTACTCATCGTGAAAGCAGGGGCGCTTACACATGAACATGTACCAGGGTTTCAGGGAGTCCGCCGTTGCCTTATCTTTAACCATCTCGTCAATGCGCTGATGAATCCACATCATATAATCAATATTGGCGTTTTCCTGCTTACGGATCTTTTCTTCTTTCGACAATGCCGCCTGCGCCGCTTTTTGCGCTTCAGTCAGCTGCGGACCATCAATAGTGCGCTGACGGCGCTTGCCCTGCCACCCAGGGGTCAGCTTGCGCGCCCAGTTGGGGTCAGTTGGCCAGTCGTTGCGAATATCGATTGACGAAGGTGTGCGCTGGAATACATACAGTTCTTTGGCCGCTGCACCGAGCCCTGGAATAGCCTGCACCGCCGTTGCGCCGGTACCTATAATGG
This sequence comes from Porticoccaceae bacterium, assembly GCA_041622295.1. Taxonomy (GTDB): domain Bacteria; phylum Pseudomonadota; class Gammaproteobacteria; order Pseudomonadales; family Porticoccaceae; genus HB2-32-21. Next base: position 9,664 of record JBFJZC010000081.1, on the reverse strand, counting down.
CCACCCTTTTGTCAGCCAGCCTGGAAAGATCCGCGCCACAATAGTCATAATCCCAACGCGATGTGTGGAAAGAATGCCCCTTAAACCGCTCAATACCGTCTATCTTGGCCAGCTTCGGCTTAGACATGGGACCGTTGGCGCAGATCACAAAGCGCGCCTTCATATGGTCGCCCCGATCGGTTTTGACATGCCACATTTTTTCTTCTTCGTCCCATACCGTAGACGTCACCGTGGTTTGAAACACGGCCAGATCGTAGAGGTCATATTTTTTGGCAATCGCCTGGCAATGTGCATAAATTTCCGGTGCCTTGGCATAGCGATCCTTCGGCACGTAATCCATTTCGTCCAGCAGCGGCAGGTAGTCATAGGACACCACATCGCAGGCCGCACCGGGATAGCGGTTCCAGTACCAGGTGCCACCAACATCTGCACCCCGCTCCACAATGCGGATACTTTCAACGCCAACGGCACGGAGCTGGGAGGTAGTGAGCAGAGCAGAAAAGCCGCCGCCAATAAACAGCACTTCTACTGTATCGTTGAGCACTTCACGAGGCTTCACATCACGCGCGTAGGAATCCTCGCCAAAATGCTCCAGACTCCCCTCAAGATTAGAATTAAACTGCGCGGTACCTTCTGGGCGGTACTTCAAACGCAGGTCACGCTCTTCGCCAAACTTCTTCTTTATCTCGTCATAATAGGACTGCGGGTGTTTGTCTGCCCCCGACAGTGGACTAAAAGAGCTAAGTTGGGCGACACCGTCCTTTTTGCCGATTTGCTTTGATTCAGCCATGCTAAATAACCTCAGAATGTAATTTTCGTGTTGTCAAATTTGTCGCATGCAATGCCTGCAGGGGCGAAGCCCAAATCAAAAGCGCATGCGCGGTAGAGTAGTAAGACCGCACAGTATACCGTCGCCGCATATGAATAAGTCAATACGCGCCCTCTTGTCACCCCAAAATTGAGCGCTCACCAAGCCCTGTGTATGGCCTGGCGTAACAGGGCGGGTAGGATAATTAAGACCGTAAAACCACCGCGATACCTTAGGGAGCGACCAGCATTAGCTCCCTGCCAAAAAACAGCTACTCAGCTGGATGACTATCATCCGTTGGTTTTTTACCGGTGATTTTCTCTCGAATCTGGGCGCGACGCTCCCGCAGCCGGGCACCCTGTCGACGCATCATCTCCCGGGCATGAAACACCGTCGGCACGTTGTCACGGTGACGGTTAAGGATCGCGGTAATAAACACCGCTTCAACAGCCACCCAGATATCGAACATCACGACAAGGCGAAACATAAGTGACTCGCCGGACAGCACCATATAAAAGTAGGCCGGCGCCATGAGTACTGCTGAGGCCTTGGCCGCCCATGTGTGATAGCTGGGTAACTCCCGAAATTTCAGCAGCCCCATCACGGTTGGCACGAGATAGCACAGCATACCCGTGTAGAGGAACAGCGCTTCCCGTTGATATATATCTGGCCACAACCAGATCAAACCGAGCACCATCGCCCCATAGGTAAAAAAATCACCCCAACTATCAAGCTTGGCACCCAGCGCACTAATCTGATTAAGCTTACGGGCCAGATAGCCGTCCGCCGCATCTGTCAGCAACGACAGTGCGAGCAGCCATAAAAACCAGTGTTCCAGCTGATAATGCGCGAGCGACAACAATACCGGCACCAGGGCAATGCGAGTGCCGCTTAGGGTATTGGGAATATTGACTGTGGATAGGGCCATGACTTCAGCGGTAGCATCTTGCTATATAGCGCAATACCTTGCGATACGAGCTGCGGGCCGCCCTTGAACCAAGCAGTAAAAGGGTGATTCTAGCTTATTTTGTGCTGAAGGCCAGCGTCCGAGGCCACCGCGATCAGCAGCGCCACATCGACATTCCGCTTAATTGGCTGACCCGGTCGCTTTACGCAATTACTTTACGTGGCTTACCGACTTAACCAGCCGCTCTGGATAACTTGTTTGTTCGCATATAGATAGCTAGGTTGTACGGTTCATGCAGCGGCGCTGTCGGCCGATTTCGTACAGACATACACCTGCCGCCACCGACACGTTGAGGCTGCTGACAACACCCTGCATGGGCAGTTTGATCAAACGATCACAAGACTCTCGGGTTAAGCGTCGCAAACCCCTGCCCTCGGCCCCCATGACCAACGCCAATGGCCCCGTCATGTCGATGTCGTACAAAACATCGGCGGCAGCGTCGTCCGTGCCCATCACCCAGATACCGCTGGCTTTTAAACGCTCCATCGTCCGCACCAGATTAGTCACCACAATAAACGGCACTGATTCAGCAGCCCCAGACGCGACCTTGCGCACCACAGGCGTAATACCCGCAGATCTGTCCCTCGTAGTAATGACCGCGTGGACACCCACGGCATCGGCAGTGCGCAAACAGGCACCAAGATTATGAGGATCGGTAACCTCATCAAGTATCAACAGTAAAGGAGGTTCCTCAAGCCTGGCCAGCAACGTATCGAGAGCCGATTCGTCGGCAATGGCGGTCGTACTGGCGCGGCACAACGCCGCGACTCCCTGGTGATTGCCGTCTGCCAGCTGATCGAGTTCCTTACGGCTTGCCCACTGCCACGGGATGCCCTGGGTATCGGCCAGGGCCTGAAGCTTTTGCTGGCGCTGATCCTTGCGGCCCCGCAAGAATCGCAACTCGCTGATCTGACGAGCATCCGTTTTCAACAATGCCTGCACTGCATGAATACCAAAGGCCCATTCACCTGGTGGCTTACTCTGCCTGTCATGTGCTGTTTGCCCGTCCGACGTTTCTCGTCCGTCTCGATTGTCATTCACGCACTAATCTCCGCCAGTATGCGGCAGTCATTTTAGGCGCTTGGACGAAAGAATTCAGTTTAATCCGCCGCGATTGCAGGCGAAGTTCTTAGTCAGGTGTTGTTGAATCCGGGTTGGCTGCTTTAATAACAGCAATAACAGTTAATGCCAGGCCCGGCATAACTCGAAATAAAAAGGGCACCAACTGGCACCCCTCCTATTGTTCCAGGTGTTGACGTCGTTAGCCCGCGACACCCGTTCTATATCCAGGACTACTAAATTGGATCCGGCACTGGCATGCGACCGATGTAATCGGCCGCTATACCGCCAATATACAGATGGCCTTCATGCTCCAGCACACTGGTTACCATACCGAATGCACCGTCATGGGCGTCGACAAAATGGGTGATATTACCGTCCATATCAACACCGACAAATAGACCATAAGCCGGCAGATTCAGGCCATCAAAAAATTCCGGCACGGGCGCCAGCGACTTTGGCAAACGCAACATCAGTTTTTTCAGAAAAGGCCTTGAGGCCAGGGTTTCTAGCCGGGGGAAACGCGGGAACGCCAACGCTACCCAATAGGTGCCTTTGCCGTTGTAGGTGATATTGTCCGGCCCCCCTGGTAAATTTTCCACGAAGGGTTCGCTTTGACCAGCTTTCGGCCCTTTCAGCCACAGGCGCGTTACGCAAAAGCCCAGGGTCTGGTTAACCAGCACATATTCATCGTCCGGCCCCATCGCAACGCCGTTGGACAGGTGCATATTATCCAGCGCGACACTGCTGGTTTTCGTGCTGGGGTCATAACAAACCAGTACGCCAAGAGGATTATCCTCCATGATGGCGTAATCAGCCTGCTCCAGAGTCCACTTTGAAGAAATATCGCTGAAATAAATCTTACCGTCCGCGGCGATGTCGAGGTCGTCTGCCACCTTGTACTTGCGGCCATCAACGGAGTCACTCAACACGCTGACCTCACCCGATGGCGTCAGACAAACCAGCCCTTTGTGGGCATCACAAATAATGAGGTTACCAGTGGCATCAAACTTCATTCCCAGGGGATGCCCCCCGGTATTAGCCAGTACTTCCGGTTCGCCCAGCCCTTCAAGCTGCATACGTACAACGTCGCCGTTACCCAAACCCGTATAGATATAGCCATCCTTGATAGCCGTAGCTTCCGGTCCGACAATCTTGCCCAACCATAACTTTTCGGCGCTGGACATTTTGTTGCGATGCGCAAAGCGACCCTCGTAGGGTGGTGCAATGGGTGGGTTCCAGCCCTTTGGGTCAATGGGAACGGGCCAGAACAATAAATAGCCAGCACCGAGAATAAGGATTAACAAGAATAGTTCAGCCACGACACACCCCCTTTATAGTTGTTCTATTTCGTGATTATGGGATAGCAGTGAACCCAATATACGACTCGCCTGAACATCTTGCAATGCGCAGAATAAGTCAGGTTCTCAGTCAGTCGAAAAAGTACTCAAATGTCATCGGGAGCGTTTTGCGTCTGGTTTACGCATCCAGCGAGAGGCTTACCCAGCTTTATAACCGGGTGCAGGTAACACTCAGCCGAGCCAGCCTTTGCCTAACGTTTACTCTTACCTTCGGCCTTCCTCGTCTTCTTTCCTGTAGCTGGGGTGCTGGATTTTTTGCGGGATTCGTCCCTGCTCTGCTGAGTTTTCCCAGATTTATCACGTCCGGCCTTATCCCGCGCCGCCTTGCCCTTCCCCGGCTTACGTTTGCCTGTCGGCACGTCCTTCTGTCGTCCACTGCGACCGGGCGAGCCCTTGGCCCGCACTGACCCCGCTGGTGTTTTACGCCGCTTTTTCGCCCCAGCTCCGGTTTCAGCCTGGCCGCCGTCGACCATCTCGAGATCGATCTTACGCTCATCCATATCAACTCGGGCAACGCGGACCTGCAAGACATCACCGAGGCGAAAAACCCGTCCGGTGCGCTCACCAACAAGGCGATGATGCGCGGCTTCGTGTTGGTAATAATCCTTCGGCAAGCCGGTGATATGTACCAGACCATCGATATAAACCTGATCAAGTTCGACGAACAGACCAAACCCCGTCACAGCGCTCACCACACCGCGGAACTCATTGCCAACGTGCTCCAGCAGGTATTCGCACTTCAGCCAATTGACCACACTGCGCGTCGCCTCGTCCGCCCGCCGTTCGGTCAGCGAGCAGTGGCTACCAGCCTCATCAATCTGCCCAGTGTTGTATGGATAACTGGCTTCCAGAGGCTGAGACGGTGCACCGGCAACACGTTGTAAATTCGCGCTACGTTTTTTGCCGCGCAACAAACCTCGAATGGCCCGGTGAACGAGAAGATCGGGGTAACGACGAATCGGCGATGTGAAATGGGTGTAGGAATCATAATTAAGCCCAAAGTGGCCAATATTGTCCGCCTGATATACAGCCTGGGTCATCGACCGCAACATGACCGACTGGATGATATCGGCATCCGGGCGCCCAGCAACCTGACTCAGCACCGTTTGATAATCTTTTGGCGTCGGATCATCGCCGCCAGGCAGACCCAAGCCGAGCTCGCCCAAAAACTCCCGCAAATCAGCGAGTTTTTCCTCACGAGGCCCATCGTGAACACGGTATAAAACAGGCAGTTTGCTCTCAGCCAGTAATTCTGCTGTACAGACATTAGCGCACAACATGCATTCTTCGATGAGCCGGTGAGCATCAGTTCGCTCCGCGGGAATTATCTGTTCGATCTTGCGCTGTTCGTCAAATAGGATGCGCGTCTCCACCGTGTCAAAATCGATTGCGCCACGCGCAGCACGGCTAACTCGCAACACCTGAAAGAGGTCATGCAGAGCATCGATGTGCCCGACGATGTGTTTGAACTGCTGCCGGGCGCGGCTGTCGCCGTCACCCCGCTGCGCAATCATTGCCGCTACCTGGGTGTAGGTCAGGCGCGCACGGGAATGCATGACCGCCTCAAAAAAGCGGAACGTTTTGACTGCACCTTTTGCATCTATACGCATGTCACAAACCATGCACAGACGGTCTACCTCAGGCTTCAGAGAACACAGTCCATTGGACAACTTTTCCGGCAGCATCGGCACGACCTGTCCCGGGAAATAGACCGAATTACCTCTCTCATAAGCTTCCAAATCCAGCGCAGTGCCGGGCAGGACATAGTGAGACACATCGGCAATGGCGACATATAAGCGCCAGCCACCTCCTTTTACCGGCTCGCAATAAACCGCGTCATCAAAATCCCGCGCATCTTCACCGTCGATGGTGACCAGCGGCAGATTGCGCAAATCAACCCGTTGCAGCTTATCAACGTCGAGCACCTCTTCGGCAATACCGGCGACTTCCTTCTCGGCGGGTTTCGGCCAAATGTGCGGTATACCAAAATTGTAAATAGCCAGGTCAATTTCCATACCCGGCGCCAGATGATCACCCAACACCTGTGCGATACGACCCGCTGGCTGATGCCGTCGAGAGGGCTGCCGGGTAATGGCAACCACCACCATCTGGCCCGGTTGTGCGATACCGGTTTCGTCCGCTGCAATCAAGATATCCTGGCTGATGCGCGGATTATCGGGGCGCACCAGATGAATGCCACTTTCCGAAAAATAGCGCCCGACCAAACGTTCCGTGCGACGCTCGACAACCTCAACAATAGAACCTTCGGGGCGACCGCGCCGATCCTGGCCTGATATCCGCACCAGCACTTCGTCGCCATCCAGCACCAGACGCATCTGGCGACTGGACAGAAATATATCGTGCTCACTGCCAGCCGATATAACGAAACCGTAGCCCTCTGGATGGCCCGAGACGCGGCCTTTGACGAGATTCATTTTATCCAGCGTGCCGTAGGCTCCACTGCGATTTCTCACCGTCTGGCCGTCCCGCTCCATGGCGCCCAAACGGCGGCGCAAGGCCTCAATGGCATCATCATCACGTAACCGGAATTCGTGGCACAGCTCTTCGTGAGTCAACGGGCCGACGCTGTTTTGCAGGTAACTTAATATGTACTCGCGGCTGGGGATGGGGTGTTCATAACGATCCGCTTCGCGAGCCGCATAAGGATCAACATGTTTCGTTTTTTTCATCGGCCCATCATAGCAGAGCGGCGTTACAATACAGCGACACTACCCGACCCTGCGGACAATTGACAAGCAACTTTCGGAACAGTAAAGTGCGCAGCCCCGTAAGGGGAAGCGAATTCCAGCCTGCGCCCAGGTGGTGAAATTGGTAGACACGCTAGCTTCAGGTGCTAGTGATCGCAAGGTCGTGGAGGTTCAAGTCCTCTCCTGGGCACCACACAGCGTTAAGCCAATGATATATAAAGGCTTTTCCTCTTAAATTATCTCTCTACGTCGGTTTGGCACAAACATGTGGCACAAACTGATGACTCAATTTCTGCTCAATAGACCGTCTGGCTGGTATTAACCTATGTATGGCTTAAATTGGTTGTTATTAGTTGTAAGTAACCAAATCAATTTGGGGTGAGTAAACAATCTCTCCCTTCCCACCTGCTGCTCGACCAGCACGCCAATACCTACCAGTTTTTTCAGATATTCAGATGCCGTCTGCCGCTTGGCAATGTTAGATTCAATCAGGTTACTTATGCGGCAGTACGGCTGTTCAAAAATCGTATCAATTAGTTCACGGCTATATATTTTAGGTAACTGCTCCCTTACGTAATCGGCAGTGTGATCTGCCAGCTTACGAATACTAATAATTTTCTGTGTTGTCCATTGCGCTGTGTTCTCAACGGCCTCCAGCATATACAGCAACCAAGGCTCCCACTCCTGCTCGCGAGTCACCGTGAGCAGGTTACTATAGTACTGGCTTTTGCTAGCGATGATGTAACGGCTTAAATACAAAATCGGCAGGTTAAGTAATTCTTCCTGCACCAGATACAGGATATTCAAAATTCTCCCAGTACGACCATTACCATCTGTAAAGGGGTGAATAGCTTCAAACTGATAATGCATCACAGCCATGCGAATCAGTGGATCCAGCTCTGGCTGCTGGTGGAGGAATTTCTCCCAATTGCTGAGAAGTTCGCGCAATACCTTGTCACCCTCAGGTGGTGTGCTAATAATTTTTCCGGTTTTATCATTCACCAGTGCGGTGCCTGGCACTTTTCGTATGGTCATATCCACCCTTTTGATCTGACTACAGATGGATTCGGCCATATTGGTGTTAATTGGTCGCTGCGAGAGTGTTTGCCATCCTTCGTACAGCGCTCGGCGATAGCGCAAGGCTTCTTTGGTTGCAGAATCTGCCTGGGCTCCATCACTATCGGCAAACTTGAAATGAATCGCCCCGGCTTTATCGGAGGCAGTTTTATCTGAGTCATGCGACATTGCTTGACTCAGTTTGCTGATCATACTGTACTTCAAATTCGGCAGGCGGCACATCACCAATCGGTCGTAGCAATCGACGATGGTTGAACCACTCCACTCACGTTAGTGTTGCTCGCTCTACGTCGTCGAGGCCACGCCAAGGGCCGTCTTTGTGGATAACCTCTGCTTTGTAGAGGCCGTTAATGGTTTCTGCTAGCGCGTTGTCGTAAGAATCACTAACGCTGCCAACGGAGGCATTAAAGCCTGCCTCGGCGAGGCGATCGGTGTAGCGAATCGATAAATACTGACTGCCGCGATCACTATGATGGATAACACCTTTCGGCTTGCCTCGTGCCCACAATGCTTGCTCGAGTGCATCTAGAATCAAATCCGTTTGCATATGCTTTAGCACCCGCTAGCCGACGATGTAACGGGAGAACACATCGATCACAAACGCCACATACACAAACCCAGACCAGGTGGCGACATAGGTAATATCGTAAGCTTCCCCGTCAAGTAGACAGTTCATAAATAGAGTTTTCGGCGGCTTGTTGTCTTGCCTCTAAGGGCGTCATGTCGCCCAGTGAATCGTGTGGTCTCTCCTCGTTGTAATCGATCATCCACCAGTAAGTGGCCTCACGAACATGAGCAAGGGATGTAAACAGGTACCGGTCCAGCACCTCCTCTCGATAGGTGCGATTGAATCGCTCGATGTAAGCATTCTGATTTGGCTTGCCAGGCTGTATATACTGAATTGCCATCCCTGCCTCTTTCGCCCAAGCCGTGAAGACCTCACCCAGGAACTCGGGACCGTTGTCGGTTCTCAGAACCTGTGGCAAGCCATGTTGGTCGCGAAGCTGCTCGAACACGCGTACCAGGCGCGTTGATGTGATTGACGTGTCGATCTCAGTGTGGATAGCTTCGCGATTAAAGTCATCGGTGACATTGAACGTGCGGAATCGCTTGCCCGTATTCAGTGCATCTGACACGAAGTCAGCCGACCATACTGTATCGGGTAACGCTGGCACATACAGCTCAGCCCTTTGGCGCTTGGGCAAGCGCTTTTTTGCCCGGCGGCGCAGGTGCAAATTCATCAGCTTATACACGCGATAAATGCGTTTGTGGTTCCATGGATGACCCTGCCGTCTCAGTTGCTTTCGACACTTCCAGAAGCCTCGACTGGGTCGGCCTTCGACAATCGCAGCCAATGCCGCGATAATCTCGGCGTCACGCACTGCCCAGTGATCGGGCACTGTGTAATAGCCTGATCGAGACAAACCCACACACCGACAGGATCGCGCAATGGACAGCTTCTGTTCAGTGACGAGAAAAGCCGCCGCTGACCGTTTATCCGCCGGTGTTACAGCTTTTTTGTAATCAGCTCCTTCATCGCACTATTTTCAAGCGCCAGATCTGCATACATGCGCTTGAGCCTGGCATTCTCAGACTCAAGCTCTTTGGTGCGCTTTAGGTCAGATGCCTCCATGCCGCCGTACTTAGACTTCCACGAGTAGTACGTGGGTGACGAAATGCCGTG
>JBFJZC010000080.1:0-10447 GCA_041622295.1 Porticoccaceae bacterium | reverse complement strand
GCAGGTCGTCGTACCAGCGGTGCCTCGCGAACAATTAACAGCAGCCAGAGCACCTGGGGAAACCAGCGCGTGCGTAGCCAAACGCGTAGCACAAGCTAGCCACACTCAGCTGCAACGCCAAAACTGCTCAAATGGTCAGCTGCAAAGCAACCAGCTGGAGCGCTTCTGCGCATTAACCAGCGGGCAGGCGGCTTTAATGGGCACCGCGATTGAGCGCATGCAGCTTTCGGCACGAGCCTACCACCGCGTTCTTAAAGTGGCTCGCACCATCGCAGATCTGGACCAGATGGCCGCGATTGCGGATCACCACTTGACCGAAGCACTGGGCTACCGTTTACCCTCGTAAGTAACTCCTTCAGCCGAGGGCACACCAGAGGCTCGTAAATTGCTGCCTCGTAAACTGGTGGCCCGTGCACTGAGGGTAAACCGATAACAGCGATGCAACTACTGGCGCTTCATTACCGGGTCAAAACAGAAAGAGGCGCCCTGGAGCGCCCCTTTCTATTCATATCAAACCGCGCTGTGTTTCATGCCGAATTTTCCTACCCCTCATACGGCATGATCTTGTATCTAAAGTAGCGGTGCAATAACCAGGCTGACAATTGCCATAACGTTAATAAGGATGTTCATGGAAGGGCCCGACGTATCCTTGAAGGGATCGCCGACCGTGTCTCCGACTACCACAGCACTGTGAACTGCGGAGCCTTTACCGCCCAAATTGCCTTTTTCCACAAACTTCTTGGCGTTATCCCAGGCGCCTCCGGCGTTGGCCATCATCAAGGCCAGTAATACACAGCCCAACAAGCCACCGCCGAGCATACCGCCGAGAGATTCGGCACCCAGGGTAAAACCAACCACGATCGGCGCCATCACGGCGATAACACCAGGCAAGATCATCCGTTTCAAGGCAGCGGTTGTAGCGATATCGACACAGCGGGCTGTATCAGGCTCGGCTGTACCCTCAAGTAAGCCAGGGATTTCCCTGAACTGGCGACGTATCTCATGAATCATTTCAAACGCTGCATCACCAACTGCCGTCATGGTGATGGATGCGATGAGAAAAGGGATGGCGCCGCCAATAAACAAGCCCACCAGCACATCAGGGTCGGAAAGCTCCAGGCTAAAGTCGGGATACCTGACCGACACAGTTTCCACAAAAGCCGCGATAATGGCCAAAGCCGCGAGCGCTGCCGCACCAATCGCAAAACCTTTACCGATCGCCGCCGTGGTATTGCCCAGCTCATCCAGTGAGTCGGTAATCTCTCGGGTTGCCGCACCCATACCACCCATTTCAGCGATACCCCCGGCGTTATCGGCAACGGGTCCGTAAGCATCAATAGCCATGGTAATCCCCACGGTTGAGAGCATGCCAACGGCAGCAATCCCAACACCATAAAGCCCGGCCTGATGGGTGGAGAAATATATGATGGCGCTAATAAACAGGACGGGGAGCACCACGGACTGCATGCCGACGGCAAGACCAGTGATCATCACCGTGGCGGCTCCGGTTTCGCCCGAATTAGCAATTTTCCTGACCGGCGCACCACCGGTGTAATACTCGGTAATCAGACCAATAAGGATGCCACCGACAGCGCCGCTGAGCACCGCAAAAAACACACCGCGCTCAATGCCCATGGCGTCGATAAGAAAATAGGCGGCTATTATCATCAACACCGGCGCCCCGATCGTACCGGTGCGAAGCGCCTGGCCAGGCTCGGAGCCAGCCCGTGCCCGCACGATAACGATACCTATTATCGACGCAATCAGACCTATTGAAGCCAGCGCCAGTGGTAAAAACATTTTCTGGGACTGCGCGGCATCGACCGCCAGGGTCGATGCGATAGCAATTGACGCTATCATCGCTCCGCAATAGGACTCGAAAATATCTGAGCCCATGCCGGCGACGTCACCAACGTTATCGCCAACGTTATCGGCAATCACACCAGGGTTACGGGGATCATCCTCCGGTATGCCAGCCTCTATCTTGCCGACCAGGTCAGCACCAACATCAGCGCTCTTGGTGAAGATGCCACCGCCAACCCGGGAAAACAAGGCCACGACAGAAGCTCCCATGCCAAAACCGTGAATCGCATGAGCAGTGTGTGGATCGCCGCCCATGTACAGGTACAGCCCCCCAAGACCAATCAAACCAAGGGAAGCAACGCACAGCCCCATGACCGAACCACCGTAAAACGCTACCGCCAGGGCAGATGCAGCGCCCTCGGTGTTAGCCGCTGTTGCGGTGCGCACATTAGCCCGTGTGGCTGCGATCATCCCGAGCCAACCTGCGGTTGCTGAGGACACCGCACCGACCAGGAACGCCAGCGCGGACTTTGCCCCCAGTGGCGACAAAAAGATGCCAACCAGCAAAATGCCAGCAAAAACGGACATCATGGTGTATTCGCGCCGCATAAATACCATGGCGCCAAGATGAATTTGATCTGCAATCTTCCGAATAGCGTCTTCCCCTGCGGGGTAACGCATCACCAGCCTGTAAATGAAAAAAGCACACAGTAGACCTGCACCGCCGAGAATGGGCGGTATTAGCGTGTAGTCGATCATGAAACCCCCAAATACCTGTTTTTATATAAAATAATTCGGTGAAGGCCTACAACATTTACCAGGACGACTGCTCAATCCATACAAGGCAATAAAACTGACCAGCGCCTATCATATATTTAAACGCGCAATTATCAAACCACGCGAAGAATGGGATGGGATTCGCCACGAGGGAAATCGGCACGACTGCAGCACTGATGCCCGAGCATTTTTTAATGCCAGTGATTTATGTTGCGCAGCACGGTGATTATTTTAAGCACGACGCTGCTGGCCGTTCATAACCACCGCCTTTTAACCATCGTTTTTAAGCGCCGCCTGGTAACAGCCACTTGCGGCCAGGGGCAATGTAGTCGTCAGCGATTCAAACGGAATCCAATCGTCAAAGTCACCTGCCAGTGTTTAACTTTGCCGTCTTCTATAACACCACGGCAACCCGACACTTCAAACCAGTGCAAGTGATCAAGGGTTTTAGCGGCTTCTTTAATGGCGCAGCGAATCGCGTCATCAGAGCTCTCGGCGGAACTGCCTGTGATTTCTATGTGTTTGTAAGTGTGGCCTGGCATAAGTTTGCTCCTGCGCGGTTATAAGTGATCGTGCTTTTTGGATACCGCGTCACCCCAGCCAAATCGGGAATAATTACACGATACCTACTCAAGTGTAGGTGATAACTGATTTAAATAAACCAGAATTTTCCGTACAGGCCGACGCGCAACTCACAGCAGAGGAAAAGAACGGGATGAATGCACTGGTTATCCCGCCAGATTCAAGATGTAGAACTTATTTTTAAGGGCCTATTCAGAAAAACTTACTTTGAAGGGCGGGGTGGAACAAACGTCGTTTGTAAAACCAGCATTGCAAAAAATATCTTCCCACATTTAACGCCAAACCTTCGATGGCAGTAATTTTCAGGCACACATAGTCAAGGAGAAACATTCGAGGGCAAAAACGTCGCGGCAAACTCAGCTGCGGGCAGGGGTTTCGCGTAGAGGTAACCCTGATGCACATTGCAGTCAAGTAAGCGCAAAAACTCAGCTTGCTCAGCAGTTTCAACCCCTTCAGCCACCGCCTTGAGTCCCAGATTTTTGGCAATCGCCATAATGCTGGCCACAATAGCAGCATCGCTTGGGTCATCAATAATATCCTTGATGTAGGTCCGGTCGATTTTAATTTCATCAAGCGGCAGGTTTTTCAGGTAATACAACGACGAATAACCCGTACCAAAGTCGTCGATGGACATTCTTACCCCCAGCTCCTGCAACTCGTGGAGCTTAACTCGCGTATCTTCCATGTTGTCAATCAACGTCCCTTCGGTAATCTCAAGTGTTAGCAAGCTGGGCGCCATACCACTTTTATTTAGCGCTCCCTTGACGTCGGCGACAAAGCTGCTGTGACGAAACTGTACCGGGCTGACATTCACAGCAATACCGAGCTTATTATCTTCCCCACCAGCGTTAATCGAGTCTTCTACAGGGGCGTTATTCCAGCACATAACCTGATCGCAGGCAGTTTCAAGCACCCACTTGCCAATGCTGATAATAAGGCCTGTTTCTTCGGCGACAGGAATGAATGTATTGGGCATAACCATGCCCGAAGGATGCAACCAGCGCAGCAGCGCTTCAGCACCGATCACAGCGCGATCTCGGTTAACATCAATTTTTGGCTGAAAATACAGCGCCAACTGTCCTTTATCAATAGCGCCGCGTAGGTCCTGCTCCATGGCGAGACGAATGTCGGCCTCAGACTGGAGTTCGGCATGATAGAAAGCTACGGTATCGCGACCACTCTTCTTTGCCAAATACATTGCCGCGTCAGCATGCTGCAGAATATTGTCAGCATCGTCGCCGTCCTGAGGGAAAATCGCTGCACCAATACTTGCCGACATGTGGTAACTGTGTTCGTTTACGTGATAATCCTTCGACAGGTGATCCCGCAAAACGTCAGCAATACGACGTACACGCCCGGCGATTTGTGTCGCATCCCCTTCCACATGCGGTAGCAGCACGACAAACTCGTCCCCCCCCAGCCGCGCCACGGTGTCTTCTTTGCGCAATGAGTCCTGCAAGCGTTGCGCAACTTCTTTTAACAGGGCATCACCCGTTCGGTGGCCAAGGCTGTCGTTGAGCAATTTAAATCGATCCAGATCGAGAAACAGCAGCGCGCCACTGTTGCCTCGACGCACCGCCTGTGTGCAACATTGTCGCAAGCGGTCCAACAGCAAGCGGCGGTTCGCCAGGCCCGTCAAGGGGTCGTAAAACGCCAACCGCTCGATTTCCTGCTGAGCAACTTTCTGGTCGGTGATGTCTGAAAAGGAGCCGCGGATAGTCACGGCTTCGCCCCTGCTATTAAATTCGACCTGCCCATGGGTACGAAGCCAACGTATAGTCGCGCTTTCGCCGCTGCCAACGCGGCGGCGGCTAGTGAATCTGAGAGGTTCCCCTGAAGTCACCGCCATGTCCAGCAACCGCGCTAGTTCGAGAGCCTGATCAGACCCCATATTACTTTTCACTTCGTCAATGGTGCTGCCCAAACCATCAACTTCGAAACCAAGCGCTTCCGCCGCACCGTCGGACCAGGTAATCAATCCGGTGCGGACATCCAGCAGCCAGGACACCACCCCGGAGGCTTGTCCAGCGAGACGGATCAATTCTTCTTTTTCGGCGAGCTCATCTAGCAGCTCCTGCCGCTCCCGTTCAATTTTTTTCCTGGCAGTGATGTCTCTCAAAGTTACTAGCATAAGGGGCTGACCGGCCACCGTCGCCGGGCTAAGGCTCACCTCCATGTCAACAGTCTGGCCATTGGCACGCAACATGCTCCACTCCATCCAGCCCGGACGACCACCGAGTACCGACCTGAAAATCTGGGCGGCTTTTTCGCCGGAATCAGCACCGTCTGGCTGTACTGACGGAGAAAATTGTGCAACGCTACTGCCGACAACATCTGTTTTGTCGCGCTGCAGCATCTTGGTAAATTGCTCGTTACAATCTATCACCTTATACCGGTCTAGCATCACCACGCCGTCGTGCATGGATTCAATCAAACTGCTATAAGTTTGCCGAGATTCGAGAAGCGCCTCCTGGGTATTCACCAGACTGGTGACATCCTGAAAATAAACCACATAATGTTTAGCGTTACCAAACGCGTCCTTAACCACAGTGATCGTTTCAATAAAATGAATGATCTCGCCTTGCTTGTTTTCCCTGAGAGTTTTCCCCGTTACAAAATCGCGCTCGTTGGGATTGGCCAGCAACTCGAGGAAGCCCGAATCCGCTTCGTGAATATATTTATTCACCGATGGCCTATAGAAGTCGGGAAGGGCATAATCGAGCATAACGTTGGTCGAAAACCCCGTTAACGCTGCGCAGGCACTATTAACTTTAACAATCACTTTTCGCTCATCTGCTATCAGCAAGGGCGAACTGGCCGCGAAGGCCAGCGATGTTATTTCGAGATCGTTACTCATTTATCTAGACATATTCCCAGTCAGGGCCGAGCGCTGCCTCGGCAATCAGCGGTCAATTTTCAGGTTTTGTCAGAAAACACGTTATCCAGCAATATCGAATAACCTTCAGGCAACGCTTTTTTACGATCAATCATCAATTGAGCCACCTGTCTTTACCAACTAATTATTATTGACTTAAGCTTGGCAAACATCGCAACCTGCGCCCCAACGCCAACATCCATTGTCTTTCGACCGTTATCTCTCGCTGGCTGAGCTAATCCCGACCCTGCTTAAATCGCTCTCGATTTTTTTCTTTCAAACTACCGCTTTTGCGCAGCAGAATATAGGTTGATCCGGAACCACCGTGCTGCCGACCGGCACTGTGAAACGCCAGCACATTGTCAAGTTCGCGCAGCCAATGATTGACGCAGCTTTTCAATAATGCCGACTCTGCGCGTTGTTCTCCGCGCCCATGCGTGATCATGCTGCAACGGATATCGCCAGCCACACAGGCATCGACAAACCTGAAAACTTGCTCTCGCGCCTGCACGACGGTCATGCGATGCAAATCCAGTGTCGCATCGATGGAATATTTGCACAAACGTAAATTACGGAATACCCCGTGCTGCACACCATCTCGTTTAAAGCTAAGAATATCCCATGGTTTAACCCGCGTAATATGCTCAACACCCGCCAGGTCATTTCCCGTTTTCAGGAGACCTTCCTGGGCTGCCGCCCGGCGTCTCAACAAGCCCGGCGTCAGTTTATCGGCTGGTCGCTTGACGGTGCCAGCTTTGACAACGCCAGCCGCCACCATCTCCGCCGCACGACGGCTGCCCTCCAGGGGCTCTACGTCACCGATGAACTGTCGAAACAATTCGCTTTCACGTTGCTTTGCCATCACCGTTACCCTGATCTCGGGGCATACCTAACTCATATGGCATATGTTAACAGCCATCTGATTTCACTGCCCACGGTATTCGAGGTTAAGATAAGCAAAACTTCGCGGCTCACTTCCATGTCAACGCTATTTCACCATCCAGCCCACACACGCATGCTGGCGCTCGCGGACGACCTTGACTTCAGGGGCGTCACCAACACCCCGTTCCCGTTCGAAATCTGGCAAACAATGGCGCAGCGGCAGCTACTCCGCGGTTTTGCCGGTCGACAATCTGCGGCTGGTAAATCCACACTCCCACAATCCGCTTACCGGGATATCGCGGCAGCGGGCTATGCGCTGACCAGACGTTGCGGTCATGCTGGCCTGACCATGACATGGATAGGGCAACTGCTCAAAGTCGGCTTCCTGCAGCGTTACAGCCAACAGACAGCTCACTGCGTGGACGCCATTTTGTCTGGGGAGTCCCTGTGTGCCCTGGCAATCTCGGAACCGGGCGTTGGCGCCCACCCCAAGTATTTGACCTGTAGCGCCGAACGTCACGGGAATAATTTTGTGCTCAACGGCGCCAAGGCTTATGTCAGTAACGGCCCGGATGCCGACTGGTTTATGGTGCTCGCCATTACCGATACCCTGGCCGAACGCAAGCAGTTTTCAACTTTTCTCATCAACAAAAACCAGCCCGGACTGGAAATCGGTTCGCCAGAACCAGGCTCCGCACTGATGCCCAACACCCATTGCAATATTGTCTTGAAACAGTGTCGGGTTGCCGAGGATGCCCTGATTGGCACACCCGGCAGCGCCTTCGACGAAATATCAAAACCCATGCGCACACTTGAAGACGTGCTGATGCTGGCGCCCATCGCTGGCGCCATGCAAGCTCAGCTTGATTTGATCGTTAAACACCAGGGTGAGGACGCAGACCTCGATCTGCTGGGGCAATGCCTGTGCCTGACGGAATCTGCGGCAGAATTGGGTATACTGGCTGCCGGGACGCTCGACCGCGCCACTGAGATACCGGATTTAACCCCGCTCATTATCGGCACACGTGCCTTGATCCACCAGGTTCAGAGTAATCTGCAACGCTGGCGGCAAGTCCACCCCAGGCTCGCAACCCTGTTCGACGACATTCAGCTGCTGACCAGTATTGGCCAGTCCGCTACCCAGATGCGCGTTCGGTCATTGGCCTCGCGCTATGCACAGCACTACGAGCGCTAGTTACCGGGATCAAAACAAACAGTTAACAAAGTAAAACAGAAACTCAGGCAATCGGAACATATGAAAACGCTTTATCAAAACGAATTTAAATCAGTCGCCGAAATACAGGCCAGATTTGAGGCGGCCAGCTATATCTGCAACGAGCAAATCGCCACCTGTGTCTATATTGCACATAACCTGGAAAAGCCCATCATGGTGGAGGGCCCGGCAGGGGTCGGCAAGACAGAACTGGCTAAAACAACGGCCGAGATTCTCAACGTGCCGCTGGTACGCCTGCAATGTTATGAAGGTCTTGATGAAGCGAAGGCATTGTACGAATGGAAGTACGCCAAACAATTACTTTACACACAACTGCTCAAGGACAAACTCGGCGAGCTGCTCGAAGGTGCAACAGGGCTGCGCGAATCGATGGACAAAATTCATGACCACGATGATTTATTTTTCTCTGAAAGCTTTCTGGAGCCGCGCCCCCTATATCAGGCGCTGCACAAAGAGCACGGTTGCGTATTGTTAATCGACGAAGTAGATAAATCTGATCATGAGTTTGAAGCCTTCCTGCTCGAAGTACTTTCCGAATTCCAGGTATCCATACCTGAGCTCGGCACCATTAAGGCCAAAGTGAAACCGCTGGTGTTTCTCACCAGCAACAACACGCGTGAAATGAGCGATGCGCTAAAACGGCGCTGCCTGCATTTATACGTACCGTATCCCGACGAAAAACTGGAGAGCCGTATCCTCAGTAGTCGGGTACCGGGCCTGTCTGATACCCTGCGCAAGGAAATCGTCAGTTTTGTCCAAAATGTCAGGGAGCTTGATCTCAAAAAAGCACCCTCCGTTTCTGAAACCATTGACTGGGCGAGAACGCTGGTCTTATTGCACAGCGATCAACTCGACCCGCCACTGGTAAAACAGACGCTAAATGTCCTGCTCAAATTTGAATCGGATATCGAAGCGATGCGCGACCATACAATGTCATTTATCAACAAGGCCCATAAGCGCTCCGGCACCTAGCATCGTCCGGCAGACTTAGTAACACGATAAGGGGAAACCAGGAGACTTTGACCATGCAACAAACACTGGAAGACTTTTACAAAGTTGTCAGGGCCGCTGGTGTCAGCGTTTCCCCTTCAGACAGCATAGAAACCAGTCGCACGGTCACCCTGGTCGGTTATGCAAATCGGCAAATTCTCAAGGATGCCTTTCAGGTCAGTCTCGCAAAATCAGAAGCTCAACAGGCACTGGTAGCAGACTGCTTTGACCAATTCTTCAAGTTCGATACCTTCGAGACCATTGAGCAACTCGGCCACGAACAAAAAAATTCAGAAAATGCCAGCACCGAGGATGCCGTGCCCGCAGAAGCGTATCAGGGCAGTAATCCTCTATCCAAAATGCTGCTTGAGCATGATGCCGCCAGTCTCAGTACAGAAATGAAAAAGGCTGCACGGGACGTTGGGTTGTCCAATATCTGGTTCTTCACTCAAAAAAGCCTGTATAGCCAGCAAATTATGCAGAAAATGGGCTTGCGGGATTTGCAGAATGAAATAGCTGAAGCTGGCAGGGGCGACTGCCCGGCAAGCATCGCCCTCGCGGGTTCGTTACGCGATGCCAAAGAATATCTGGCCGAACAGGTCAGAGATTTTGTCGAACAACAGCTCTCCATGTATGGGAAGAATACTGCGCGAAACCTCCGCGAAGAGCATCTGAAAAGCGCCAAGCTGTCGAATATCGAGCAGCGCGACTTCCATATCATGCACGAGCTGGTGCGCAAAATGGCCAAGCGCCTGAGCACGCAGTATTCAAAAAAGAAAAAACGCGAGAACCGTGGCCAACTGGACTTCCGCAAAACCCTCCGTAAAAACGCGGGTTACGATGGTGTGCTGTTTGAGACCTTCTGGAAATCCAGGTATATCGACAAACCGAGACTGCTCGTAATGTGCGATGTCAGCGGTTCGGTGCAGGCCTACGCACGCTTTTTGCTGCTCTTTGTGTACAGCCTGAATGACGTAATGAACCGTATCGACAGCTACGTTTTCACTGGCAACCTGATCAGCGTCAACGACATTTTCGACCGCTATCCCGTGGAACAGGCCATCGATTTAATTATGGATAAACACGGCATGGGAGGCTCCGACTACGGCACCACGCTCCTCGACCTCGAAGACCAGTGCATGGACGACATTGACAACAAAACCACGGTGTTGATACTCGGCGACGCCCGCAACAACTTCCTCGCGCCACGCAATGAAGTCATGCAATTGCTCCATCAACGGGCCAAGCGCGTCATCTGGCTCAACCCGGAACCGGTCAATTTCTGGAAAACCGGCGACTCGGTG
>JBFJZC010000079.1:0-10584 GCA_041622295.1 Porticoccaceae bacterium | reverse complement strand
TGCGGCGCAGAAATCCCCCGCTGGATGCGCCAGCAACTTGAGCAATATGGTGATGATCTCGACGCGGTCAAACAGTTTGGCACCGAAACAGTCAGCAGGCTCTGTGAGCGCCTGCTCGCAGGCGGCGCGCCGGGACTGCATTTTTACACCATGAATCAGGTGGTGCCAACCACTGCGATCCTCGCCAATCTTGGTCGGGCGACGGACGACTAAGGTTTTCACCGAGTCGGCTTTATGCGCGTACCGCGAATATTTACGGATCAACCACTGGCAGAAGGTAGTGAGGTTGATCTCGGACCCGCTACAGCACGGTATCTGGTGTCTGTGCTGCGGCTCGGCGTGGCCGCCGAAGTAATCCTCTTTAACGGCCAGGGGGGTGAATACCGCGCACAGCTGCTAACAGTCGGCAACAAGCAGGTCGTCGCTGCAATTAATAAGTTCGTTCCGGATCCTGACTCGCCACCGCTGGCTATTACACTGATCATTGGCCTCTCCAGAGGCGACCGCATGGACTGGGTCGTTCAAAAAGCCGTCGAACTCGGTGTCAGCAGCATTATCCCCCTGTTCAGTGAGCGCTGTGAGGTCAAACTCCACGGGGATCGGGCGACAAAAAAAACTCGCCACTGGCAGGATGTCGCCCGCAGCGCCTGTGAGCAGAGCGGTCAAAACCGGGTGCCGCCCATCGGTATGACGATAAACTTCGCCGCAGCCCTGCAACTGACCGGCGCCTGGCGGATTATTCTCGACCCCTGTGCGCCAACCAGCCTGGCCAGCGAGATGTCGGCCCACAACGAGTCACCGCCGCATTCTGTGCTGGTTTTTTCCGGTCCAGAAGGCGGGTTTACCGCCGAGGAAATTGGTCGCGCCAGGGAACACCATATTGTCCCGGTGGCCCTTGGTCCACGAACGTTGCGCACTGAAACTGCGCCGCTGGCAACACTGTCCCTGCTGCAGGCGCGGTGGGGAGATTGGCAATAAACGCCGCGCCACACTCCTTGCTCGCCTTATGAACCAGGGCACAGTATGAGAGCCATCAAACTGACAGAATGCTGTGCAAACTGATGTACCGGCGACACTGGTCAGTAACCCTTAACTGGCACAATATTACCTCCCTGACGCAAACCACCGCTTGATCAGGCAAGTACAGACCATGCTAAGCTTGGTGCATCGCCATCGCGCCTTACACATTCATTACGGAGCTACCTTGCGATTCTTATGAAGGTTCAATCTCCGCACATCCTGCGACAGAAACTCGACGGCCTTGTCGATCAAGCCAGAGTCAATGAACGCACGTTGCGTCGCTTTCAGGACCTCGAACTGCGCCTGATTAGCTCCACATCACTGTTCGATCTATTCAGTGCCATCATTTATCCAGACAACGCCCATGCGAGATGGGACCGGGTAACTCTATTGCTGTTAGATCCCGAGTACGAAATTCGCCGCGTGCTTGAGGAAGAGGGCTACGAGCTGTCGGAACATCCAGCGCTGATTTTCGCCACCGAGCGCGTCAGTGTTGACAGCCTGTTTCCACCACCGCTGTCCCCGATGCTGGGGCCGTATCGGGAACGCAGGCACCAGCGCTTGTTTGGCAACGTTAAAGCGCCACCCGCCAGCACCATGTTGCTGCCCCTGTTAAGGCACCGCCAGCTGATCGGCAGTCTTAATATTGGCAGTTTTGCCGAGAACCGCTTCGTGCGCGGGATGAGCACTGATTTCCTGGAGCATTTCGCCGCGATAGTCGCCATCTGCCTGGAAAATGCCACCAATCTGGAACGCTTGAAACGGCAGGGCCTGACGGACGCGCTGACGGCCGTCAACAACCGTCGTTTCTTCGATCAGCGCCTCGCCGAAGAGGTGACGGCGGCCCGCCGCGACCGCCTGCCCCTGGCCTGCCTGATGCTGGATGTCGACCACTTCAAAGCGGTCAACGACAACCACGGCCATCAAATCGGCGATCAGGTGCTGATGGAAGTGGCAACATTAATTCGCGCGCAACTGCGTGGCAGCGATGTGCTTTCACGTTATGGTGGTGAAGAGTTCGCTGCCCTGCTGCCAGATACCCGGGAGACATCGGCCCTGGAAGTAGCGGAACGGATTCGCGAAAGCATCGCCACCCGCGCTTTTGCCGATCAGGAGGGCATTGCCTTCAATGTCACCATCTCAATTGGTTTGGCCATCTATCATCCAGCAGACGATAAGCTCAGCAAAGTGGAGAGCGGCGCACAACTCGTCGGCAAGGCGGACGAGAACCTGTATGAATGCAAAGCTACCGGGCGCAATCGTGTGGTTAGCAGTAACGTGATCAGCCCACCGGTCAGCCAATAGGGGGCGCCCCCGATACGAGGGGCCACCCTTAAAAATGATAGCTCAACGCCACGCCACGTGGTTCTGCTCGAGCGCCAACACTGAATCTCCATTGCTTTACACCACTACCTCGCGCTAGTCTGGTGGAAGAAAAATAATTCTAGTTACTCGCTCAAGGACATTCCCACAATGAATGGCAGGCCTGCGCAACAAGCCTTTTTCGGCTGGAAAAATATCGGTCTCCTGTTTGGGGTGTACCTGTTGGGTATGGGCGTTGTCTATTACGGATTTAATGTTATTTTCCCGGAAATGGTAACAAGCATGGGCTGGAGCCGCGGCGATGCGTCCTGGGCGCAGACCCTGCGCGGCTTGCTGGTCGGTTTTGCGGCGCCGGTGGTGGCGATGACGCTGAATAAATTCGGCGCTCGCCTCACCATGTGCTTCGGCCTGCTGATACTCACCGTGGGGTGTTTGTTGCTGGCGACCGTCACCACCGAGCTCTGGCACTGGACGGTGATATGGGGCGTGGTAATGGCCATTGGCTTTGCCTTCGGCGGCGTGATTCCCGTACAAACTACGGTCACCCACTGGTTTGATGCCAGGCGAGCGACGGCACTGGGACTGGTGATGACTGCAGCCGGTGTCGGCGGTTTCATCGCCCAGCCGTTACATGCGTGGATCATTGAGCTATATGGCAACTGGCAAATAAGCTGGTTCGTCGCTACCGGATTTGCGCTGGCAGCTGCGTTACTGTCGTTACGGCTGGTTAATAAACCGGAAGATATCGGCCAACACGCGGACGGCATCGATCCCGAAGCCGCCGCAGATATGGCCAGCAAAGCACCCGCCAAAACCCACAAAACAAAAGATGCCTGGACACTGAAGCACGCCATCCGCACCCCCACCCTGTGGTTTATCATCGTGCTTTTTCTGGCTCAGATCATGCCCCTGTACCTGCTCATGGTGCATGGCGTATTGCACCTTACCGACCTGAACTATGGCCGCCTGGAAGCAGCCAGCGTGTTGAGCTTTATGGTGGCGGGCAGCGCCTTCGCACGCTTTCCCATCGGCTGGTTGGGTGATCGAATAGAACCCCGTCGTATCGTCGTTGCACTGAATTTGTGCTCGGTGGCCGCACTCAGCGTGATCTGGAAAGCGCCCGATATAACCTGGTTACTGTTGATGAGCTCGCTGTTTGGCGTTGCTTACGGCGGTGCCATCGTCATGCTACCGACGATGATCGCAAACTATTACGGTCGCGCATCGTTCGCATCAATCAACGGTTTTATGTATCCCGTACAAATCATTTTTGCCGCTCTGGTTCCCGTCGGGGCTGGTTACGCGGCAGATATTACTGGCAATTATGACTGGCCTTTTTTGACCATCATTGTCTTTGTCGCCGCGTCGATACTGTGCGCACTGGCGGCCACGCCCCCAAAAGGCATCGCGAAGCTGGCCTGAACTCATGGCACGAGAAACCGGTCGACACATGGCATCTCGGATAATAACGCGGTGTATATAAAGTCATACCGACGCAGGCCAGCGCTAAGCTCTGATTACATTATTTTCTCCGGCTATGTCGCGGACCATACCGGAAACGACGATCTACCGTTCATGGGCGTGATCGCCTCTATGGGTTTTTCCGCCCGGTGTGCGCTGTTGGCCACACCACCGACGAAAAATGCGGTTGTCACCGCGTGATGCGAATACATCCATTGATGTGACGTGGACTGAGGCACCCATCAGCACCACCGCTGTTTCTATCACCCGCTAGCTCGCTACTCTGCCGACAACCCGCTCCCTGGCCTCGTCCAGCTGATCATCAATCAGTGACTGTTCAATACCGAGCAAGCTCAACACATGTGAGCCGATCACCAGGCTCGCTTCCAGCATTTCCGGTACCACGTGATTTGCTCCGACAGATATCAGTTCTTCAAAACCCTCGTGGTGGTGACATCGAACAATAATAGGTATGTCGATATTGTCCTCCCGTATACGGGATATCGTGTGTTTGGCCGCAGCCAGTGAGCCAAAGGTCAGTACCGCAAGGCGAGCGGTCTCGATGTGGCAACTCTTTAAAATCGACAGGTTGCCGCTGTCGCCATACACAACATTTTTTCCATTTTTCCGCGCCCGACTCACCGTACTAATATTTTTATCAACGGCGATGTAGCCTATGTTGTTTTGCTCCAGCAACCCGACCAGGGTTTGGCCCACCCGACCAAAACCGCCGACAATGACGTGGCCGCGATGATGGAGTGTTACGTTGGCTGTGCTTTCTATCCCGCCACCTCTCGCACCGGGCAGGTATGACAGCAACGCGCGGGTAATGCGCAAACTATGTCGTATCAACACGGGACTGGCCATCATCGTAAAAGTCGCGATCAAAATAACAAACGACGTCTGATCAGACGGCACCACCCGGTGCGCGTGGGCGAGAGCAATGAGGGCGAGACCAAACTCACCCGCCTGACCCAGCGTGATGCCTACCCGCAATGCGGTGGTAGATGACTCCCGCAGTAGCCGCACCACCACCGCCACCACAACGGTCTTTATGACAATCAGGCCAAGCGTAAATACCAGTATCCTGAACCAGTACGTCTGCAGCAGGGTCAGATCGATATTCATACCGACACTGACAAAAAACAAACCCATCAGAATATCTTTGAACGGCCGGATATCGCCTTCTATCTGATGCTTAAAGGACGTTTCCGCCATCATCATGCCAACCACAAAGCCGCCCAGCGCCATGGATAAGCCAAACCAGTGGGTCAACCACGCTGCCAGCAGGACAATCACCAGGGTGCTGAGGACAAAAACTTCCTCGGCATTATTTTTCGCGACTTCGTGGTATACGCGCGGCAATACCCATTTACCGGTGGCCATCAATATCGTAAATAACAGTACGCCCTTGCCCAGGGTGAGGGCGAGCAGTGGCGCCAGGCCAGTGGCCGATTCCGTACCGAGAACCGGCAGGAGAATCAGATACAGCACGGCGATCAGATCCTGAAACAACAGCACACCGAGCGCCAATTGTGCATAGCGCGAATTGAACTGCTGCAGATCGGCCAGCTCCCGGCTGACAATGGCCGTTGAAGACAGCGCCAACGCTCCGGCGATGACTAATGAGGCACTGGGTGAGGATCCCCAGAGGTACACGGCGATGGCAAAGACCAAAGAACACACGATAACCTGCAGAGCACCGAGGCCAAAAACGGCGAAGCGCAAGGACATCATCTGTTTAAAGGAAAATTCCAGGCCGATAGAAAACAGCAGAAATGCCACGCCGAACTCGGCAACCAGCGCGAAACTCTGTGGATCACCCACCAGGCCCAGCGCATAGGGACCGACCAGCACCCCTGCGACGATATACGCCACAATAGGCGGTAGCTGAATGCGCCTGAAAAGTAAGGTGGTGGCAAGGGACGTACAAAACACCACCAGAAGTTCTTCCAGGAAGGACAACTCCATCACCAGTTCTGCCGTGTATATGCGCGTTTCATGTTCACTAATGGTGCCTGTAGGGTCGATACGGCGCTCGAAAATACACCACCAGAGCAAGCAGAAAAATGACTAGCGACAAGTACATCAACTTTCTCCAGCCACTATCGACAGGCCTGATAATATCGAACTCCCGGACAAAAATGGTTTCACAGGCGCCGTTACCGGTATCCGTTCGCACCGTGCTGGTGCCACGTTTACCACCACCGTTACTGGAATAACTGGATAACCAGCCGCGCACCCGTATCTGATCGCCGATGTTGATATCACTGATTTTGCCACGAATAAACGGGTCGGCAGAAATCAGGTGGTTATTGGATAACTGATCCGCCCTGAATCGTGCCCACGCCGCATCATCGCGAGTCTCCACATTACAGGTGAACTGGCCGCTCCAGAAATTCAACTTATTGAGCAGCGGGCCAAACGCGTTGTCCTGCCAAACCACACAAACATCGGCCATGTTCAGGTGGTCGTTCCAGGACCTGCGCAATATGCTGTCGCCATCGTGATGCCGATACGACACCACCATCCCGTACAACTCGTAATCGAAAGCTGGCTCAACCCGATAGGCAACGCCGTTAAATTCCGCGTCAAAAGGCTCTACCTGCACGGCCTGTTGCACGGGTTCATGGTCGAGCCCTGGCTCAAAAACGATCCTGGCTGGAAATTCGTTACGGTTCCAGTACGCGACCAATAGCAGTGCAAAGCTGGCCCAAAGTGTTATACGAAGAAAAATCGTTTGCCTCCCCACGAATTCACGTACTTAAAATGACTGATCACCGCTGTCTGGACACCACCATCAGCGGCGAGCTGACGGCTAGCTTCCCCAACCGACAAACATATCAACGGATTTTACCGACCGGGAAGTCTGTCGCAACGGGGCATAACAAAACTGGCCCCAGCATTACCAGTGCTCCCTACAATCAAAGCCTCGCGACAATAACAGTCTCACCACAATAACAGCGCCATCACGCCAGCAATCAGCACACCGAGGCCCGTCAACAAGGCCAATGCCAGCAGACCTCTTTTTGCCGTCGGGACAAATGTGAACAAAGCCGCTGATCTTGCTAGCAGGCTAATCGGCGGAGCACCCAGGGCCAGCTCGCGGTAAGCACTTGGCCCCGCCCTGTTAAGCGTGTCGTGCATGTAGCCCGCGCCTCTGAGAAAAGGCATCATCATGCGCTGGCTGAGTGACCGCTTGAGCGTCATATCGCCTGCAGCCAGAACATCGCCAATACCCTCAAGCCAACCGGAATCTCCCGCCCACAAAGACTGAGCAATGATGACGCCATCGCGGGCAATCAAGTGGGCGGAGTTAGGCAACACATCAAGCAGGTGGTGCAGCGGCCCATCAATGTCATCAACAATGACTGGAAAACGAATACCATAATCCGCGTTAAATTTAGTCGCGTTCCCTCGCTTGGCGGCGAGGGATTGTGTTTGCGGAAAATGTTCGCCGGGGTGAGCTTCGCGAACATAAACCAACACGATACTGACGCAGTCGGGGTATCGGACACTGAAGTCATTCAGATCATCGATACTGCTGACAGTCATCGGGCAGGTGATGGAACCCGTTACCAGCAGGAGTGGTTTGCCGCCCGCGAGGCCAAGCAAGGTGCCGGAAGTCCCGTCCAGCAGGCTAACAGGCAGGTCGGGGATTTTTGCGCCGGGCCGCAGTGCGTGACGACTAAAGCGCATATCGCCCAGCATGATTTTGACGGAGAAGTGCTCAAACCGGTAACGTCCGGCATCGTCATTTTTGTCCATAGCCGTGTTATGCCTCGTCCGGCGCGACATTGCCACGTTTTTTGCGCTCGAAGCCAGTAACTCACCAGACGGCAAAGATCGCCGCGACCGCAGATACGCGGGAATCTACGGCTCGGTAATGGCCTGTTCAAGCGATCGATGAAAATGCGCCAGCGCGGGTTCGTTCTGACCGATCAGGACTTCGTCCATTGCCCCAGACAGATAGTTACGTTCCATCTCCGTCTGGATGGCAATGTCCTCTGCATCAACCGTGCGGATCGCGAGATCAATATTCGCGTCCCAGTATTTTCTGGCCTTGTCGCTAGTCACGGGTTGAGGAATGTAGCAGTCAAAGTAAATCGCGCATTGATCAACCCGATTTTTCACGGGAAACACGCGCCACGTCTCAACATGATCAGCCTGCATGGTAAAAATGGTATTTGGAAAAAGCTGGTAGGAAATCGCCGTATGTCGGACGAAATCCCAATCCGCCTCCGGTTGATCCCTGAGGGTCTGTATACTTTTCCGAACCACCGCCATCCAGTGATTTAAACCCTGAGCTTCAAACAGACAAAGATTGCTGTAAAAAATAGGCGCCACCGTGTCCCTGTGTAGCGAGGCAAAGTGATAGGGCTCCAGAAAAGTATCAATTGGCATTTTCCAGTTGGTGTCTCGCAACAATACGCGGCTTTCGTAATGCACGTAATTCTGTAACCCATAACTGGCTAATTCTGGCTGTAATCCCACCAGGTGATTATCCAGGTCAATATTGCCAGCAGAGTCTGGCTGCACCCAAATCATGCCGTCCCGTTCGACCAGTGGCAGCGGCACAAGCCCGTGTTCCTGGGGTTTTATCCCTGGGAAGTTTCGTTGATCTGGAATGCCCTTTAACTCACCCGCGCGGTTGTAGCTCCAGGCATGATAGCGGCAGGTAAACCCGGCCGCCTGCCCACATCCGCGGGCCACCGGTGCGCCGCGATGACGACACATATTGATAAACGCACGGGCCAAACCATCGTCACCGCGCACCAACAGTATCGGCGTGGTGGCGTGCTCCAGTGCTACGTAGTCACCGGGCCGGGCAATAATAGAAGACAAGCCCATAAACAGCGGGTAATTTTTAAAGACGGTCGCCAGTTCCCGGCTCAACCACTGGCTATTCGTGTAGGCCTCCACCGGACTGCGCATAACACCTGGCATCGTCGTGGTCCGATTGCCATCAATATATTCAAATGCCTGTTTAACGCGCTCAATCTGTACAGCCTGTTCCAATTTGCGTGACCTCTAATGCAATTACGCGAACCCTTCTCGATCTAACGCCGATCAGGCCTGATACAACATATAGCCGCCAATCAGCATAAACCCCGTACCGGCGATGTAGGCGAGCATCTGCTCACTGATATACGTCGACAACAGGCTGCCTGCCAAAACGCCAATGGCGGAGGCAAGCACCAGTGCGGCCGATGCGGCGGCAAACACGGTTAATTTGCTGACCTCTTTATCGGCCGCAAAAAGCATCGTCGCGAGCTGGGTTTTATCGCCCAGTTCAGCAAGGAATACTACCGCAAAGATAGTGAAAAACACCTTTAAATCCATTGCGCTACCTCAAAGTGACTGCGAATACCCGAAGGTTCGCATCGTTTCCCCAGGCTCCATTTTTAGCGGTAAACCTCCAGGTTCTGCCCCGCCGACTGCTACCGGCACAGGGGAGATTGCAATGGAAGAACAGCCAGGGATAGCCAGCAAAAACTGCTGACGCTAGTCCAGCGCCGCCGATCAGACATCGGGCTTTCTACCTCGCCATCGATACCCAACCCATGCAATCATCGCCAGAACAATCAGCACGCCGATGACCAGCAACTCATACTTCTTGATTTCACCAATGACAATTTCCAGCGCAAAGCCGAAATAGTAACCCAGCGTACCTACCACCAGCGCCCATACCATCGCGCCACAGATATTCAATACCAGGTAACGTAGCGGCGCAATCCCACTCAAACCCAGCGCGAAGGGCGTCACCGTCCGTATGCCATAGAGGAATCGAAAGCCCAGAATCAACAACACCTCATGCCGTTCCAACAGCCTGAATACTCTGTCGCTGCCCGCTTTCCAGCCTGGGCGTTTGTCGATAAACCGCTTGCCTCTTGTTCGACCCAGATAGAAATACAATTGATCACCGGCCAACGTGCCGATAAACGCCACCGCGATGACAACAGGCAGATCAAGATAACCTCGATGAGCGAGGAAACCGCCAATCACCAGGATAACTTCGCCTTCGAGAAAGGTCCCGATCAGAATGGCCAGATAGCCATAATCCGTTACTAATTGTTCCAAAACTATCCATTACTCCAGGTAAACGAGTTGAGCGAAGTACCTACGCATGAAGTACCTACGCATGAAGTTATATCAGTCGGATTCCGCGGGCAGGGCATGGCTGCAGTTCAGCGCAGGTGACCATCTGAAAGCCCAGGGGTGATACAGCGCGAACGCATCAGCTCCCGAACCACCTGCTTCTGAACACGAAAAAAACCGCGCCCAGTATACAAAGACTGGCCCATAGGTAGTCGAGTTTTAATGGTTCTTTAAGGTAGTAAATCGCGAATGGCACAAAGACGGTCAGCGTGATGATCTCCTGGAGCATTTTCAGTTGCCCCACACCCAGTACGGTGTAACCAAGACGGTTCGCGGGCACCTGAAACAGGTATTCAAAGAAAGCGATACCCCAGCTGACCAGCGCGGCCAAAATCCAGGGCTTTGTATTAAGGGCCTTGAGATGGGCATACCATGCAAAGGTCATGAATACATTGCTGATAGTAAGCAGACTTACCGTAATAAAAATGGTCGGCAAGGGTTATGGTCTCCTCATACCGACGCGATCAGCCAGGCGCTCCGCAGTGCTTCGCAACGCCACTTTACAGCCATTTCTTTCTCTTAAAATAAACCAGCAATACGACAGGTATCACGATAAACCCAACCCATAAAGCCGGGTAGGCCCAGCGCCATTTTAGTTCCGGCATGTACTCAAAGTTCATC
>JBFJZC010000078.1:0-10600 GCA_041622295.1 Porticoccaceae bacterium | reverse complement strand
GTGTTGTAGATTGTCAGTGCCATGAATCAATCATTCTGGTTTGGAAAAGCAATTACCTGTTCAACTACCGGTCCACTATTTGGTAGACCAGATATCCCGTAAATCGATAGTGCGATTAAAAATTAGCTTTTGCGGTTTACTGTAGCGGCTGTCGAGACAAAAATAGCCTTCCCGCTCGAATTGATACGTTGTCCCCGGCTCAGCGGTGACCAGGCTGGCCTCCGCTTTACAGCCAGTGACAATTGCGACGGAGTTCGGATTTATTTGATCGATAAAGTTGTTGTCTCCGGCGTCAGGCGCAGCGTCGCTAAACAGACGGTCGTAGAGTCGCACCTCACAGGTTACATTATCGTGGGCCGCCACCCAATGAATGACACCACGCGGATTGATTCCCTCTGGCGGGTTTTCACCGATGGTATTGGGCACCACGGATACCAGAATTTCGGTGACCTGTCCGGCTTCATCATGAACTGCAGCATCAGCTTTGATCACACAGGCGTTGCGTAAGCGCACATAATCACCAAGTACCAGTCGTTTGAATTTCTTGCGTGACAAGCCGGTGTCCTCGGTAAAATCGGCTCTATCTATGTAGAGCAGGGGACCAAAGGGTAGCTGGCGTTCACCCAGATCACTGCGGCTGGGGTGACGAGGCGCGGTGAGAACAATTTCCTCGCCGTCCGGCCAATTGCTTAGCCGCACTTTGATGGGATCGAGCACACACATCGCTCGTGGTGCATTTTCGTTGAGATCGTGCCGAATAAAGTGCTCAAGTTGCGCCATATCGACCGTGCCATCTGTTTTCGCGACGGCCAGACTGTCGCAAAACTCCCTGACTGCCGCTGCGCTAACCCCGCGGCGGCGTAACCCGGATAACGTCGGCATACGCGGATCATCCCAGCCATCCACGTGATTGTCGTCGACCAACTGCTTGAGCTTCCGCTTGCTGGTGACGGTGTAGTTCAAATTGAGTCGGCCAAACTCAAACTGCCGGGGTGCAGATGGCACCGGCAAGTTGTCTATAAACCATTCGTACAATGGCCGATGATCGGCAAACTCCAAAGTGCAAATCGAGTGGGAGATGCCCTCTATCGCATCCTCCTGACCATGGGCAAAATCGTAGGACGGATAAATATTCCAGGCATCGCCAGTGCGATGATGCGACGCGCGCTTGACTCGGTATAACACCGGATCACGCATATTCATATTCGGCGAGGCCATATCGATTTTTGCGCGCAACACCATGCGACCTTCGGCAACGTCGCCACTGCGCATTTGCTCAAGCAAAGCCAGGCTTTCAGCGATCGGGCGATCCCGGTAGGGGCTATTTCGACCAGCCTCGGTCAGGGTACCGCGATAAACCCGCATATCATCTGCATTGAGTTCACAGACATAAGCCTTGCCCGCTTCAATGAGGCCGACGGCCCACTGGTAGAGTTGAGGAAAATAATCAGACGCATAGCGTACTTCACCGTGCCAGTGAAAACCCAACCAGCGAACATCGGCAATGATGGCGTTAACAAATTCGTCGCTTTCCTTGTCCGGGTTCGTATCATCGAAACGCAGGTGACAGACACCGCCGAACTGCTCGGCCAGACCAAAGTTCAGGCAAATCGACTTGGCATGACCAATGTGCAGATAACCGTTGGGCTCAGGCGGAAAGCGCGTGACCACCTTGTCAACGACGTTCTCCAGTAAATCCTTGCTGATGATTTGCGCGATAAAATTAGCGGGTTTTGGTTTATCCATAATATCCAATGATTCAACGTGAGTGTACTCTGATCAGTCACCAGGGTCTTGCCGTGTCATACCAGGGTCTCGGTTATACCAGGGCCTCGCCGCGATGACGGGGCCACGAAAGATCCAGTGTGAATTGATACGTTACGACAGATTCGTTGCCGCGGTGAATTATAGCGGTGCGGTAGCGCGTTAATAAACCAATTATTCCATTCTGGAGATAAAGCCCTTATCATCGCCACCTCATTACCCCAATCGCTTCACGGACAACTCTATGATTACTCTGCACACCAACTATGGTGACATTTCCATTGAACTGGATTTTGAAAAAGCGCCAGTCAGTGCGGCTAACTTTCTACAATACTGCCGCGAGGAATTTTACAACGACACCATTTTCCACCGGGTCATTGACGGTTTCATGGTACAGGGTGGCGGCATGGACGCTGACATGAAGGAAAAATCCACACGTCCCGCCATTGCTAACGAAGCCGACAACGGCCTGAGCAATGACACTGGCACCCTGGCAATGGCTCGCACTATGGTGCCGGATTCCGCCTCGTCACAATTTTTCATCAACATTGCTGACAACCACTTCCTTAATCACACGGCAAAAACTCCCCAGGGCTGGGGCTACGCAGTGTTCGGTAACGTTATAGCCGGCATGGAAGTAGTCGACAAAATCAAGAAAGTACCCACCGGCAGTAAAGGCCATCACCAGGATGTACCCGTCGAAACTGTCGTAATAGAAAGCAGCACCATTTCAGAGGCCTATGCTGACCGCTAAAGTAGATGCCGGAGACCAGTCGGCCGCAACAAGGCCCACCGTTCACCGTTGAACACCCTGCTGATATCTGACCTGCATCTGTCACCAGAACGTCCTCTGGTGACATCAGCGTTCCTGAATTTTCTAGCGTGACAGGCCTCACATTGCGAAGCCCTGTATATCCTCGGCGATCTCTTTGAGGCGTGGATCGGCGATGATGACCCGGCGCCGCTGGCCCGACAGGTCATTACAGCGCTGAAAGCCTTTAGCGACAGCGGTCCGCAACTGTACTTTTTGCACGGCAACAGGGATTTTGCGATCGGCAAACGATTCGCTAAAGAAACTGGCTGCACGCTCCTCGACGAATACCATGTGGCGGACTTTTACGGTCACAAGGTGTTGTTACTACACGGCGACACTTTGTGCACCGAAGACCGGGAGTATCAGCGAGCGAGACGTTTTATTCGCAACCCCTTCCTGTTAGCGTTTATGACCCGGCTGCCCCTTAACACGCGACAGCAAATTGCCGTCCGCGGTCGCGCCAAAAGTCTCGCCAGCACCAACAAAAAAGCCGACTACATTATGGACGTCAGCCAGGCAGCCGTTTGCGAGGCATTAAATGTGTATCAGGTCGACACCATGATCCACGGCCACACTCACCGACCAGGCGATCATGTGGTTAATCTGGACAGCAAAAAAACGGATCAGGGCAACAACCAGGCCCGGCGTATTGTGCTAGGCGACTGGCATGACAGAGGCTGGTTCGTAGCAGTGTCGCCCAACGAGACGGAGCTATGCTCGTTTGCCATTTGATATCCGGAACGACCAAATAAGCACGCGGACGACAACATCAGCTCAACGGCCCAGAATGGAAGCGAAACTCTTTGCAGGGCTCCTGGATTAATTGTTGCTCTTTGTCGGCAAACAGTCT
This sequence comes from Porticoccaceae bacterium, assembly GCA_041622295.1. GTDB lineage: Bacteria > Pseudomonadota > Gammaproteobacteria > Pseudomonadales > Porticoccaceae > HB2-32-21. The sequence continues at coordinate 7,172 of JBFJZC010000078.1, read as the reverse complement.
GATTCGCGCGTCGATACCACCTTCGGCAAACTTTTCGGCCAGTGCCAGGTAGTGTTGAAAATGCCTTGCTTCCGATTTTAACAGCGACACATAAAACGTCTGCAATTCCTCATCAAGATACGCCGATAATTTTGCAAAACGTTCGCAAGAGCGGGCCTCAATCAGTGCGCTGGCAATCAGCGTGTCAACCAGGCGGTAAGGCTCAGATGGGCGGATCAACTTGCGCATTTCACCAGCATAAGTGCACGCCGGGACATAACGATAAGTCACGCCTCGGCGCTTCATAATCTGGATAACCTGCTCAAAATGTCGTAACTCTTCACGAGCGAGCTTCGACAATCTGGTGAGTAATTCGTGATGCTCGGTATAACGATACATTAAACCCAGCGCTGTACTCGCAGCTTTCTTTTCGCAATTGGCGTGATCGATCAACAATACATCGAGATTCGCCAGCGCAGCTTCTAGCCAGGCATCCGGTGTGGCGCAGCGTAGAAACTGCTCGACTGCTGTAATATCTACCACCTTAACTCTCTACCACTTCGACTACCTACCACCCTCAATACCGGTCAGCTGTAACCGTGTCCGCGACCAACTCTGTTAATTGCCTGCCGATTAGTTGCCCGCCAACCGCCTGCACACGCAGGCATTTGGACAACACCCGAGCGCTGCAACCCGCGATACCGAACCGTAAAACGCGACCAGTTAACCGGCCATGGCCTTCAGGGCCGCATTCCTGTCGTTATTCACCTTTTGCACCAGCGGATTTTTGCCCATTAACACCAACCAGTCGCGAAGACCTGGCAGCTTGTCCTCTAAATCAATACCCAGCGCTTTTTGTGTGGCCATATTGCCCAGCGTGACCGTGTAATAAAGCACGATGTCAGCGTAGGTCATGTCCTTGCCTGCTGCGTAAGGTTCAAATTTGAGCAATCTATTTAGCGCAGCCGCGCCTTTTTCAATCTGAGTTGTAACTTCTGCTTTCAGCTCATCACTGAGGGTTTCACCAAAAAACACGCCGCCCAACAGCCGTCGCGCAACCAGCTCCAGATAAAGTTCGGTCGCCTTCATGATTTCCTTTACCTTGGCCCTTGCGTAGGGGTCTTCGGGATAAAACCTGGTATCGCTGGAGACATCTTCAAGGAAATCCAAAATTACACTGGTTTCGCTGATGGCGCCCTCACCCACTTCGAGACAGGGGACTTTCCCCATGGGGCTTTTGCTAAGGTAGCCTGCGTCCTGACTCGGCCGCATCATAACCTCTTCAAACTCAAAGCCTTTTTCCAACAAAGCCAATTTGACCATATTGTAATAATTACTTACCGGAAAACCGTATAGCTTGAACATTTCGTCTGCTCCTGTATTTCTGGGCTAAGTGTCGCTGAAATAAACGTCATTCAAATTACCCTACTGGAGCCAGCCAGGTGGGCAGACTGTCCTTCGAATGATCGCCGTTTTAATTACCGCTGAATCAATTGTCGCTATTTCAAGCGCTCAGGGAACGCTCACTATACCCGGAGCAATATAACGCTCATAGTGTGCTTTCGATAACTCAAAAAATTCCATCTCAATAACCTGCTGCAAAGCCGTCAAACTGAGATGCCGATACGATGAACAAATGTTGAACCCCCACGCTGCGGGATCAATGGGCTGGCGATAGCTGGATCTAAACACCTCATAGAGCCAATAATGCGGATCTCGGCTAGCATCAAAGGGGATATCGGCCTTCTTTATAGAAGAAAAAAGTAATTTAATATCAATTAGTTCTATCTTTATCTTAATAATTTGGATTAAAAATTTTTCAAGCCGTCCAAGCACCAGCTCGCGCTGCTCGACCGTGTAAGCGTTCCAGTCTATAACCTCATGGGCAAAACGTTTACAGCCGCGACAAACGTCGTCACCGATACCCGAGGAACAGATACCTACACAGGGTGTGGTAACGGCTCTGATCATGGCAAATCAAACTCTACGCAAAGAGGAAGTTTTACTATATTACCTTTCTCAGGTTTTCAACATGCTTAAGTGACACCACCCACGCCTGCGGGCCTATTGGTCACCCCTGACTACCTGACTGAAGCCCTTTATGCAGCATGGCGACCGTTACACTGAACAACGTTTGCTGTAGAATTCCGTCGCCGAGCTTGCCGGCTCGACTATCGGCGTACGTCATCGATAGCCCTCCTCTGGTAACCTACCGGGGGAACTAAGTCATTCAAAGTAGAGGAAACCTGCCGTGCTAGAAGCCTATCGCAAACATGTAGAAGAACGCGCCGCTGAAGGTGTACCCCCGAAACCGCTGAATCCGGAATGGACGGCAGGACTGGTAGAGCTGCTAAAAGCGCCACCGGCCGGCGAAGAATCTTTTCTACTCGATTTGATCACAAACCGCGTGCCGCCAGGGGTGGATCAGGCGGCCTACGTAAAAGCTGGCTTCCTTGCAGCGATTGTCAATGGCGAAGCCAGCTCACCGCTGATCGATCGCGTTAAGGCCATTGAACTACTCGGCATGATGTTGGGCGGCTATAACATTACGACCCTGGTTGCCTCGCTGGACGACAAAGACCTTGGCGAACTGGCTGCCGCACAGCTTAAAAACACCTTATTGATGTTCGAGGCTTTTCACGATGTCACCAGCAAAGCACAGGCAGGCAATGCCCACGCCAAAGCGGTACTCGAATCATGGGCGCGGGCAGAGTGGTTCCTGAACCGACCCGAAGTTCCCAAAAAACTCACGACTATCGTCTTCAAAGTCCCTGGCGAGACCAATACTGATGATTTATCACCGGCTCCCGATGCCTGGTCGCGTCCGGACATACCGCTGCACGCCAAAGCCATGTATAAAATTCCCCGCGAGGGCGCGGAGAATGCAGAAGAGCAAATCAATGAGCTCAAAAAGTCTGGCTACCCGGTCTCCTATATTGGCGATGTGGTCGGCACCGGCTCTTCGCGAAAATCAGCGACCAACTCCGTGCTGTGGTACATTGGCGAGGATATGCCCGGCGTCCCCAACAAGCGGGCTGGAGGCATTTGCATAGGCGGCAAGGTAGCGCCTATTTTCTTCAATACCATGGAAGATTCCGGTGCCCTGGTTTTTGAAGCACCGGTTGAGAAGCTCACCACCGGCCAGGTCATCGACATATTGCCTTACGAGGGCAAAATCCTCGACAGCGATACGGGCGCTGTCTTGTCCGAATATGAATTTAAATCGGATGTCATCCTCGACGAAGTACGCGCTGGCGGTCGTATCAATCTGATTATCGGGCGTGGCCTCACCCGCCGCGCACGGGAAGCTCTTGGGCTGGGCCCCACCGATGTGTTTCGGCAACCGGATCAGGCCGCCGACACGGGCAAAGGATACACACTCGCACAGAAAATGGTCGGGCGCGCCTGCGGCGTAGCCGGCGTTCGACCCGGCACCTACTGTGAGCCCCATATGACCACGGTTGGGTCACAGGACACGACCGGACCCATGACGCGCGACGAGCTACAGGATCTCGCCTGCCTGGGTTTTTCCGCGGACCTGGTGATGCAGTCTTTTTGTCACACTGCCGCCTATCCGAAGCCAGTCGACATCGACACTCAACACACGCTGCCTGATTTCATTCGCAACCGGGGTGGCGTTTCACTGAAGCCCGGCGATGGCATTATCCACAGCTGGCTGAACCGTATGCTGATGCCCGACACGGTCGGCACGGGCGGCGATTCTCACACCCGCTTTCCGATGGGTATATCCTTTCCCGCGGGTTCAGGCCTGGTTGCCTTTGCTGCCGCCACTGGAGTGATGCCCCTGGATATGCCGGAATCGGTTCTCGTCCGCTTCAAAGGCAAAATGCAACCGGGCATTACCTTGCGCGACCTGGTCCACGCCATCCCCTACTACGCCATTCAGCAGGGTTTGTTGACTGTTGAAAAGAAAGGCAAGAAGAACATTTTTTCCGGGCGGGTTCTCGAGATTGAAGGCCTGGAAAATCTGACTGTCGAACAAGCCTTTGAGTTATCCGACGCCTCCGCCGAGCGCTCCGCTTCCGGATGCACCATCAAAATGAGCGAAGCCTCCATTAGCGAATACCTGCGTTCGAATATCACCATGCTGCGCTGGATGATTGCCGAAGGCTACGGAGATGCCCGCACACTGGAGCGCCGGGCTCAGAAAATGGAAGAGTGGCTGGCCACGCCGAACCTGCTTGAGGCAGACGCCGATGCGGAATACGCGTCAGTGCTCGAAATCGACCTCAACGAGGTGAAGGAACCCATCGTTTGCGCACCCAACGACCCAGATGATGCCCGGCTCCTGTCGACAGTGGCTGGCGACAAGGTAGATGAGGTGTTCATTGGCTCGTGCATGACTAATATCGGTCATTTCCGCGCCACCGGAAAATTGCTTGAACAAGTCAAACCCGGATCGCTCAAGGCCCGCTTCTGGATCGTGCCGCCAACGCGAATGGATGAGCATACCCTCATGGAAGAAGGCTACTACAACATCTATGGCCGCGCGGGCGCTCGCACCGAGATGCCTGGCTGCTCCCTCTGCATGGGTAACCAGGCGCGAGTGGCGCCGGGCAGCACAGTGCTATCGACATCGACCCGAAACTTCCCCAACCGGCTCGGTGACGGTGCTAACGTTTACCTGACCTCAGCAGAACTTGCATCAATCGGCGGCGTTCTGGGCCGGCTGCCGACGCCGGAGGAGTACCTGGAATATGCCGGGCAACTCGATTCGATGTCCGCGGAAATCTACCGTTACATGAATTTTGATCAAATCAGCTCCTTTCAAAAAGCCGCTCTGGACGGCAAACGTATCGCGGCGGAATTAATTGTTGAAGTTTAATAAACGTCCTGTAAAACGATAAATCCGTTAGCTGGCCAGGTTGCAGCCGAACATGCTGCAGCCTGCAGCTAACGTTTTAAAATGGCAGAGCCCTCTTTAGAGGGGTCCGCTTTATTTGAGTTACCGATCAATCATATTCGTGGAGCCACCATCGCCGCCCAATTATCGTTGACTCATCAACGTTGACAGCTCAAGGAAATGCGATTATGGTAGCGAGAATTGATCTAACCCGATCTTTTCGACCTGCAACTTGAGAGAGGCTTATGCGTCGTTCCTGGAGCCTGTTGGTTGTCATCCTTATCCTGAGTGGACTAAGTTATGCGGTTATCAAGTACCTTGGTAACCGCAATTTTATTGCCACTGATAATGCCTACACCACCGGCGACATCATTACTGTCAGCTCACCCCTTGACGACACCATTATGTGGCTCGGCGGTGAGGAAGGCGACTACGTTGAGGCCGGCCAGCAGCTGATTCGACTAGACGGCGGCGCGCCCGCCAATAGCCTGTCCCGGGCTAAAAGCGAGCTGGCCAGGGTTGTCCAGAATGTCGCCAAACTGAAGCAGAAAGTCGAGCGCCGCAAGGCTGAAGTAGTGCAGTGGCAAGCCAGCTATAAGCTGGCGAAAAACGAATACCAGCGTCGGCAGAAATTAGCCAACAGAGGTATGATTTCGACCGAAGAGCGGGACATTTCACTGCTCAGCATGGAGCAGGTCGCCGCGTCACTGGAAACCGCCAGGCAGAGGTTGTCAGAGGCCCAGATTGACGCTGGTGATATGCCCATCGCTGAACACCCCGAAGTCTTACGCGCGGCATCCTGGGCCGCTGGTAATCAAGCTTACGTCAATAAAACGATTATTGTTGCACCGGTAACTGGCCATATTGCCAAGCGCTTTGTGTCAGCTGGAGACATTATCAAAACAGGTAAGCCGCTGTTTCAGCTGGTCCAACTGGACAAGGTGTGGGTAGAGGCCAACTTTAAAGAAACTCAGCTCAATAAATTAAAAATTGGTCAGCCCGTTAAAATAACTTCCGATTTATACGGCGAAGACGTGAGTTACGAAGGAACAGTCGCAGGCACCGGCACCGGCACTGGTGCCGCATTTTCATTGCTGCCCGCCCAAAATGCGACTGGGAACTGGCTGAAGATAGTGCAGCGCGTTCCCGTGCGGATTGAACTCACCGCGGGCATGATAAAAGAGCACCCCCTGCCTCTGGGTGCATCCCTGCACGTTACCATAGACACCAAGAATCAAAGCGGCTTGCGGTTGAGCCAGACGCCATCCGCAAAACCAGTCGATGTATCCGAGGTTTACGGTTACTGGCGTGCGGGGGCGCGGGAAATGGTTCAGGAGATAATTGCCGAGAACCTACCCAGCAAAACTAACCGCCATGCAGCTGCAGAATGAACCGCATAGGCAACGACCTTCGGTTTTCGGGGTGGCCTACAGCAGCCCACCTGCCGGCAATCTAAGCAGCCGGGCTGCGCCCAGCAATGCGAACAGCCATCAAGGACCCGACCAGCGATGATTAACCTCGCCGACAATCTGGTAAGACAGATCGGTCTTCTATACCGCTATATGATGCGCGCCCTCGAAGCCGAAACGGCGCCACTCGGCATGGGCGCCGGCCGGTTTTCCTACCTTTTCATGCTCTATATCAACGAAGGTGTTACGCAACAGGAGATGGCGTACCGCTTGCAGGCAGACAAAGCAGCTGTCGCTCGCACACTGGTTCAGCTCGAAGATCAGGGCTATGTGGAGCGCCGCAGCGACCCCAGTGACCGCCGCGTAACGCGTGTTTTCCTGACCGACAAATCGAGAGCCCTGCAGGCTGATCTCGAGGCTGCCGTCGAACGGGTAATTGATCGCTTGCAGTTAAACCAGGGCGTTGCGGAACAGCGTATCATTCGCAACGAGCTAAGCGAGATGCTTAAATCGCTGGATCAGCACTACAATGTCGCCACCAACAACGGCAAACAATCCGGCTAGCTAGCAGTCCGGCCTAAGTAAAACTCACTATAAATATAGCCGGTTGTTACCACAACAAAGGTAGCCACAGCAGGTGCGGGGCGAAAATTAAACGTAGCGACCGTTAGACCGCCTGGTAGCGTTCTTGCGCTGTCCGATGGTGGCGTTTAACCAGCTTCATGCCGCCCAAGATCAGTAACAAAGTGGACACATAAAACAACAACTGCATACCAGCAGGGCGCGCATCATAACCAATCAGCGTTCGTAAAATCTCGCCCGGAATAGACCCGTTAGAGACCAACCAGGAACTGTCCCAGATATCATAGCCCCACGCCGGCAGGTAATCGGCCTGAATAAGGTATTTCGCTGCCTGTCCC
>JBFJZC010000077.1:0-10684 GCA_041622295.1 Porticoccaceae bacterium | reverse complement strand
CTCCTGGCGATCCCAATGATCACCAAGGTGGTGGCCCCCAATATATGGAGCTGGCTGGCAGATACCACGGGGCGTCGCCTTGGTGTCATACAAATGGGCTCTTTACTGGGTTTGATCTGTTTTGCCGGGGTGATTGTCGACCAGCGATTCTGGTGGCTGGCCCTGGTGATGGCCACCTACAGCTTTTTCTGGAATGCGGTGCTACCGCAGCATGAAGTTATTACGTTGCACTATCTCGGTGATAGACCTGAGCGCTACAGTCGCCTGCGTTTATGGGGATCGGTGGGTTTTATTATTGCCGTTATAGGTGCCGGGGCCCTTTATGAAAGGCTGGGCGTCAAGGTGTTTCCCTGGGTGGGCCTGGTGCTTTTGGCGAGCATCTTTCTTAGCAGTCTGTTTATCCCAAAACCTGTCACCGAAGGCACGAGACAAAAACGCGAAAACCTGTGGCGAGCGGCATGCCAGGCGCCGGTGTTGGCATTTCTATTGGCGGGTATTCTGCTGCAAGTCGCGCATGGCGCTTATTACAGCTTTTTCAGTATCTACATGGAAGAGTTGGGTTACACCCGGACGATGATCGGATTGTTGTGGTCAATTGGGGTGGTCGCCGAAGTCGTTATTTTTATAGTGATGCACAATCTATTGCTCAGTTTTGGTGTCCGCGCCATATTGATTGCCAGTCTGTTATTGGCCGCTGTTCGTTGGATGATTATCGGCAGTTTCGCTGATAACTTGTGGTTGCTGGTACTAGCGCAATGTTTGCACGCGTTCACCTTCGGTACTTTCCATGCGGCCGCAATCGACACCATTCGCCGCCTTTTCAAACCGGGTTTACAGGGTGGTGGTCAGGCGCTCTATGGGGCGATTAGTTTCGGAATTGGTGGCGCTCTGGGTTCTTATCTGGCGGGCATATACTGGGGGGAAGGGGCGCCACTGGTTTTTGGGGTTGCGTCAGGATTGTGTCTGTTGGCAGCGCTGGTGGCCTGGTTCGGATTTCGAGATCCCCGTCTGCAGTAATGGCATCAACACAGGCTCCGGGCAGCAACAATCATTTGCAGTGTTAACAACAGCGCTATTACTTAGGCAAATAGCTATAACCCAGGCTTTCAAAATCCTCAGCATAGTACGTTTCGATAATTGCTCTCGACTGCGGGCAGTAATATTCAATGAAACTGGAGCCGTTGGAGCTATTCAGATGAGGCAGTGTGGTGAGGGGTAACTTGAACTTGTCCGCGAGGAACAGGTAACCGTTTGCCAAATCTTCGTAGCGGCCCAGGTAGTCAAGGTTGATACCGCGTAGCCAGGTCATCTGGGGATTACACTGACTCAGGCCCTTGGAATTGTAGAGGCCGATGGGTTCCACGGCACCGTCGTCGAGTAGCCGGCAGAATTCGAGGAAGGTAGCCGTATTTTTGATGCGGCCCTCCTTTTTCAGGTAGAGAAACAGGGAAACGGCTCGTGCGTAGGGGTCGCGTACAAAGCTGAATTTGAATGCTTGTGCAAAATAGCTGGTGTCCACGTAGTGCTGATTGTTAAGCCTGACGTAATCCATGTGACCAAAGGTCACTCGCCCGGTTTGTCTAAAGCCATTGCAGAGGTCATGGAGACGCTTGTATTTGGTGAAATACGCGTCATTTTGCAGGGCTGCAAACAAACTGGTGCCAGCAGTTTTTGGTATCCAGATAAAAACTGCGTTAGCCGGTGTGTCGACGTTTACGGTCATAAGACGATGTTTATTTACGTTTGGCAATAAGCATAAAGTTCTCGCTAAAATAGCTTCTAAAAAGCGCCTGCCAACTTTTCAATCCCAGACTTTTTTCTCTCACCCAATGCACTTCCTGGGCTTCGAGGCCGCACATATTACACAGGACACTGAGTGTAAACGGGTCAAACCAGCAAGTATGCTCTTCGTGAACCTGGGGTCGATTATAGCGCCAGATTTTCCAGATCTGCTTCGCATAAAAGGGGTTTGGCGTGGTAATTACTAAGGTGCCGTCCGGTTTTAAATGCTTTGCCATATTGCGCAGGAAGGCTCCGGGGTTGTCCAGGTGTTCGATAATTTCTCCGGCGATGATGGTGTCGAACTGTTCACCCAGGTCGACATCTATCGCGTTACCAGCAGTTACGTTGTAGCCTTGCTCGGCAAGAATTTTCACGCCGCCTTCGTCGATATCGAGGCCCAGCGTGTCGGGGTTTATAGCGCAGATCTTGCGAAACAGCAGATTGGTTTTGCTTGCCAGGCGATCTTTCGTGTCATGTTTTTCGCGCCGCGAATCCACCACACCGAGGTCAAGGGTCTTTTTCCCGCGCACTAGCGGTGCGATTACATTCATTCGGTCTTTTGTGACCCCCTTGAATAATAGTTTTTCCATCTGCTTGGTCTACGGTTTGAGGTTTGAGATTAAGTGAAATTCTGTCGGTGTTAAAAATTACCGGTCGGGGTATTTGTTGTGATCGATATGCCGGTTTAGCTAAATCTCTGTCATGGGCCAAAGCCCGATGTCTGTTTTAAAGAATGATCCTGGGTGGCCTATTGTACTTCAGTTGATGCTTGCGCTGAACTTGACCTGCAAAACGCATTATGTGGGGTACTACTTTTTCGTGATCGAGGTTGAGCGAGTGGCAATACTCAGCGAAACCGCGCTGAACGAATGGGAGTGCTACATCCGCTTCGGACAAGCCCACCAGAAACCTTGCAATGTCTTTTGATCGTGCTCGAAAGGTGGTTGATTGAGCAGCGCTATCCAGATCAATGTAGTAAAGCTCCTGCTCCTGAATCATGAGGTTGTGTAATTTCAGGTCGCCGTGGACAAACCCACGGTTGTGGAGTATGGCAAGCCGTTGAAAGGCTGCTTTGACCCAAAAATCCTGCTCTCCAGGGGTGTCCTGCAATTGCTGCCAAAAGGTTTTGCTCTTTTCGAGGAAACCGGAAAAATGCGCGCTGCCGGTATGTAAGGCCGTGCGAAACTCGAGATAGCCGAGTGATTGTGGGGTTCGCAGCCCGTGCCTCGCGAATGCGGTCGATATTTCATGGTTGCAGCGAGCGTCCGAGCCCCGAACCTTCGCTTTCGTTCTATCGAGGAAGCCCGAAGCAAAGTAAGTTTTGGTGAACACTGGGCCTGACTCAGCCAGATGCATAACGGCTATACGCTTTTTTTTGTCTTCCTTAAGTGTTGTTCCTTCTGATAGAAGACGGGCTAAGGAGTAATGCTTGAGATTCTCAGCCAGCGGTTGGACGAGAAGACCCGTGTAATCCTCAGCGGTCAGCTGCATCAGTGTTGGGGTGGTCGCGTCATTCACTGTATAGAGACTGTCATCTATGGGGTCGCGTTGGGGTGTCTGATGGTTAGGTGGGGGGCAGACAGACAGCTTATAAAACGCAGTCCTATGAAACATTAAACCCCGCTAGCGGGGTTTAATGTTGGTGGCGGTGACCGTCGTATATATCGTGGCAACCCGATGGATTACCACTTCACAACACTGGTGCCAACCGTGCCATAACTTCCCATAGATTCGATAACGCCGCTGGCGTCCTCAATGGGAATGACATTGGTGACCATTCGGCCAGGCGTTAACTTTCCGGTTTCGACCATATTGAGCAAGGCCGGGTAACGGTGTGCCTGCATGCCAATTGTCCCGATGATCTGTAATTCCCGCGCAACGATCAGGTCCACCGGCAGCGAAACAAAGCCCTGTTCCGCTTGTGTAGTGAGGCCGATCTGCAAGTGTCGACCTCTGCTGCGCAGGCTCATGATTGAGTTGAGACAGGTGGTAGCAATACCCAGTGCATCCACGGAGACGTGCGCGCCACCACCGCTCAGCTCGACAACGGCCTCCGCAGCATTGTTTTTGCTGGCGTTTACGGTATGCACTGCGCCCATTTGTTTGGCAACAGCCAGCGATGCATCGTTAATGTCAACTGCGATAACGCTGGCGCCAAGACTCGTTGCAATTTGTGTAGCTGCCAGACCAATGCCGCCACACCCGTGAATCGCAACCCACTCACCGGCGCCAACTTTGGCCTGATCGACGACGCCATGGAACGAGGTCATAAAGCGACAACCCATACTGGCGGCTTCCACAAAGGGGATCGATTCAGGGAGTGGTACCAGATTAACATCTGCACGTGCAACAGAAGCGTATTCGCCGTATCCACCAGAGTGGGCGAAACCCGCCAGCTCCACATTCAAACAGGTGTTCTGATGACCAGCACGGCAAAACTCGCAGGTGCTACAGCCAAAATTGAAGGGTGCAATGATACGGTCACCTTTTTTGAAGTTTTTTACGTTGGCGCCAACTTCTTCGACGATTCCGCAAAATTCGTGCCCGATAACGTGTGGTAACTCTGGTTGTAAACCAAGCCACCCCCAGTCGCCTTCGCAAACGTGCCAGTCACTTCGACATATGCCGTTGGCCTGCACTTTGATAATTGCGCCATCGGGGTTGCATTTTGGATCGGGCCAGTTTTGATGGACTTTCATGGGGGTTTTAAAAGCTTCAAGTACGGCGGCTTTCATGGGGCGCTCTCCTTCTGTTTGAGGCCTAACACTATGGTTGAAGTGTGTCGTATGTCAAGTTAAGGAGCGTGGCTAAATCGATTTGATAGGTATCGTTAATTCAAATCCCGATGCTGGCGCGGACTAGATGCGACTAAAACTTCCCGGCAAGTACTGTGGTTTGACTCAGTCGGTTCAGTCTCAGGTGATTTCAGCACCAGTACCTGACGACGTTTTGTATCGATATGGCTTGCGTTGGGATATGGTCGTCCTGGAGAGACGGCTTACTTAATCGGATAGCTCGAGTTATCGGTGGGGCGGGACGGCGGCGCCCACTACTTGCTTAAAACCGTTCGCTGCGACGTTAACATGCCTAACGATGTGATAAGGCGCGTGATTTATGTGGAAGGCGCACTCTCGGTGGCGCGAAGCCCCGCTGGTCGCTTGACACGGCGGGGCCGTTGGGTATGTGCTGGCCCTAGCAGCGGCTACTTATTATTCCGTTTTGGCTGGCTCAGTGGTGCTGGGGACAGCAATTTTATCTTCGACTGCCTGAACGGCTTCGGCAGCTGCTTCTTTAGTGGCCTGGGCGGCTTCTTTAGTGGCGTGGACAGCTTCGGTAGCCGCTTCCTTGGTGGCTTCCCCAGCACTTTCTGCCATTTTAGTGGCCGACTGAGCCGCCTTTGACGTGGTGTCTAGTACTGAACCTCTGATTTTTTCGGCGGTGCCGGGTTGGCTAGTCGATTCCCCAGTTTGCTCCGGCATCGCGTCCGCGGCATCTTCGCCGCCGCCGCACGCGGTTAAACCAAATGCGATGAATGCGGAAATAGAAAATACTGAGAACAGATACTTTAGTGATTTCATGCTGCGATCTCCGTGCATTTGTTGTTAGAGCGGCCATTAAAGGGTGTTGGAGATCTATCGTCAAGCGCGGCCGCTTTTTCAGGTGGTATAGCGGTGTCCAGAATCTAAGCGATTTGTTAGTATCCTGCGGCAAATACGTGGGCATGGTAATGACACTACTGGTAGCAAAAGCAGGGCAGGCATCGGCGATCATTGATAGCCTCAAGCCGGGGATATCCTCAATATTTATTTACCGGTTGGTGCAGTCGTATTTACCGAATAATCCGGAGCTGGATTTGCTGGTGGTCGCTCGGGCTGACGATGGCGGCGGCGATGGCCTTAGCCTTTTGGTCGCTGAAGCGACCGAGGGCGCCGAAAATTTGCTTCCGGAGCAATTGCTCTCGGAGAAATACCTGTCGGCTGAAGAGCTGTGTGAGCTCGGCGCCTTGTTGAAAGTCCCGATCGTTAATCTTTGTCAGCCACTTCAGTTGGAGCCTGTAGCGATTCCCAAACCCTGGGGTCAGGAAATTTGGTACACGGGCATCGAGCAACGAGGCCTGTCACGTGTCACCGATGGCCAGCATTCTGTACCCCTTGCATGGTTGATTGCTGTTGCCCCGTATCATCTCATGGCCGGGGTCGGTCAAATGCCTAATTTGCTAAAGATCCTGGATCCTTTACCAGAACCTGTCTACGGCGATCTTTATTTTGAGCTGCATGAACAAAAACGCGAAGTTTACGTCGTCACTCATATAGATCGGCAAGCCTGGCATGACGGTATAGGCCAGATTCGCTATGGATTTTCCGCGGCAATACGCGATGGCTTTGACCGTGATGACGAGTTTCGTATCGCCTATCGCAAAGCGGTGACGTCTTATCGAGCGGTGCGGCGGCAGATGGATGCCTTGATTGATTGCTTTCGGGAGGAAGCGTGTGTGCCGCTCAATGAGCCCGTGTCCGCAGAATGGGCTAAGCGATGGCAGCAAAGGCTACCTGCTGATTTGCTAGAACAGGAGCACCGTTTACGTGAGGAGATGAACCGATTTACACATCTGAAGGCATTACGGGTTGGCGATGTTATCAAGGTGCCTCTGCTCATGCCTCATGCCCTGCAACATGGCGTGCGGACAATTGAGTTTCAAACGCCTGTCTATGAAAGGAAAATTCTTTCCTTTGACCAAAAAGTTCTAACCCAGGCCGAATGGGATACCGACGAGGCTATCGAGCTGATGTCTGTGTACGCTCCACAGGAGGTGGAGTTAGCAATTATTGATGACAATGGTCCTGTCAAACGCGAACTGGTGGCAGATTTCGCAGATTTTGAAGTGCAAAGAGTGACCCTGCAACCGGGTGCTCAGTGGCAATTGAACAAGACGCTGGAGCACGCAGTAGTCATAGTTGTCAGTGGTGAGCTAGGTTTTGGGGATGTAGTCCTTGTTAACGAACAGGCAGCCTTTATTCCGGCACAACGCGACGATATCAGTGTATGTAATTTAGCGGTTGGACCAAGTGTGTTGTTAGTATCACAGCCGCATCTGCATAGCTGCGGATGCTGATTGAATAGCGAAAAACACAGGCGGGCTGCACACAGGTTGCCGGAGCCTGGACGGTGTGGCAAAATCGGCACCCTTTTTCGTCGGGGTTGGCGGCGATATCGGTGGCAGGCGGGCGAAAGTGGCGGAACTGGTAGACGCGCTGGATTTAGGTTCCAGTGGGGTAACCCGTGAGAGTTCGAGTCTCTCCTTTCGCACCATAAATTTGTGTTGTGGGCTTGTGCATACAGATGTTTCATTTAATTCATGCAGGTGTAGTGAGGAAAATCCATGCAGGTTTCCATTGAGAAAACCACGGGGCTGGAACGGCGGCTGACAGTAGGCGTGCCTGCTGAGGAAGTAGATAAAGAAGTGACCGCGCGACTGCAGAAGGCCACTGGCACAGTGCGCATTGCCGGTTTTCGTCCGGGCAAGGTGCCGTTTAAAGTGGTGCGCCAGCGATACGGCGCGGGTGTTCGCCAGGAAGTGGTTGGTGAGATAGTGAATCGCTCTTTCTACGATGCCGTGATGCAGCAAGACGTGCGCCCGGCGGGTCAACCCAACATAGAGCCGACCAGGGATGAACCGGGGTTTGATCTGGAATATGTCGCTACATTTGAGGTGTATCCGGACATCGAGCTTAAGGATTTTAGCAGTATCCAGATAGCCAGACCTGCCGCCGAAGTCACCGCGGACGATGTCGAGAACATGATTCAGGAAGTCCGTCGACAGCGAGCCACCTGGGTAAAGGTTGAGCGCGCCGCCGCCATGGAGGATACGGTTAATATTGATTACAGAGGTACGCAGGACGGAGAAGAATTTGCCGGTGGACAAGGCACAGGCTCTGATTTGCTGCTCGGTTCAGGGCGCATGATCGCGGGCTTCGAAGAAGCTATTACAGGGATGTCAGCGGGCGATCAGAAAACAGCGGCGTTGACCTTTCCAGACGACTATCACGATGATGACTTGAAAGGTGCCAAGGTCGAGTTTCAGATTACTGTCAATTCTGTCAGCGAACGCAGGTTACCTGAGCTTGATGACGAGCTTTTTGCTCAATTTGGGGTTGCTGAGGGCGGAGAAGAGAAGTTTCGTGAAGATGTGCGCAACAACATGGAGCGGGAGCTTGCTAAAGCCATAAAGAATAAGACGAAAAATCGTTTGTTCAAGGCCTTAAGCGAGCTGCACCAGGTCGATGTCCCCCAGGCGCTGGTTAAGAATGAAATAGCGACGTTGCGTCAGCAGATGCTGAGTCAGTTTGGTGGCGCCCAGCAGTTTGATTCGTCAATTTTTCCTGATGACCTGTTTGCTGGTGAAGCCGGGACCCGAGTAGCGCTAGGCTTATTGATCGCTGAGATAGTCAAAGCTAAAGAACTTGAAGTAGATGCCGATAAGGTTCGTGCGCAGATCGAAGAGATGGCGGCTACCTATGACCAACCGGAGCAGGTACTGCAGTATTACTACAGCAATGAACAGGCGCTGAATAGTGTACAGTCTGCTGTCCTTGAGGAGCAGGTTGTGGATTACGTGCTGTCATTGGCAAAGGTGACAGATGAGCCCGCCACTTACCAGGAGGCATTGAAGCCAGATCCTCGGGAAGAACCCTCGGTTGAGGATGAAACAACGGCTTCATAAGCGTTAACCTTCACCGAAAATCACCAGGCAAGCAGGCCGCAGACAACAGAGGCCCGCTTGCCTTATCAGCCTGCCAAGATACAATGAATGTATTTCCTGATGTAGAGACTCTCCTATGGCCCATGACGATTTAAAGCGTGCGTTCGATGTAAGAGGTGCCGGTGGGCTAGTGCCTATGGTGGTTGAGCAAACTGCTCGCGGCGAACGCGCATTCGATATCTATTCTCGCCTGCTGAAAGAACGCGTTGTGTTCGTGGTAGGGCCGATTGAAGATTACATGGCCAACCTGATCGTCGCTCAGTTGCTCTTCCTCGAGTCTGAGAACCCGGACAAGGACATCCATCTTTATATTAATTCTCCCGGGGGTTCGGTGACGGCGGGGATGTCCATCTACGATACCATGCAGTTCATCAAACCCGATGTCAGCACAATGTGCCTGGGTCAGGCCGCAAGCATGGGGGCATTCCTGCTGGCGGCTGGCGCTAAAGATAAGCGCTTCACGCTGCCTAATGCCCGTTGCATGATCCATCAGCCTAGCGGCGGCGCGCAAGGTCAGGCCTCAGATATCTTTATCCATGCCCAGGAAATTCTCAAAATCAGAGAGCGACTCAATGAACGTCTGGCGTTTCATACTGGGCAACCGATAGAAAAGATTGCTGTGGATACCGAGCGCGACAATTTTCTCAGCGCTGAAGAATCGAAGTCCTATGGTTTGGTAGATGAAGTATTGGACAAGCGTCGCTAGAGGATATAGGCTTTACCGAGTGGGTTATCATCATCACACAACTTGCTGAAATATATAGATATGTTTGTTATGAAGAGGCGGTAATATGAACGATCAGAGTGGTGGTGACAAAGATAAGCTTCTTTATTGTTCTTTCTGCGGTAAAAGCCAGCACGAAGTGCGGAAACTCATCGCCGGACCTTCAGTTTTTATCTGCGACGAGTGCGTAGATCTGTGTAACGACATTATTTCTGAGGAAATTCAGGAGGCTAAATCGGGTGATAAAGCCGAGAAGCTGCCGACCCCGATCGAAATAAAAGCAATTCTTGATCAGTATGTTATCGATCAGCAGCGCGCTAAAAAAGTGCTTTCTGTTGCAGTGTACAACCACTATAAAAGACTTCAGGTCAGCGCCAAAAGCGTGCGCAGTGATGTGGAGCTGGGTAAAAGTAATATATTGCTCGTGGGCCCCACCGGCAGCGGTAAAACCCTTCTCGCGGAAACCCTCGCTCGATTACTGGATGTGCCTTTTACTATTGCTGACGCAACCACGTTAACTGAAGCTGGCTACGTTGGTGAGGATGTCGAGAACATTATTCAAAAGTTGTTACAGAAGTGTGATTATGACGTTGAAAAGGCCCAGCGGGGCATTGTTTATATTGATGAAATTGACAAGATTTCACGGAAATCCGATAACCCGTCGATAACGCGTGATGTTTCAGGCGAAGGTGTTCAGCAAGCGTTGTTGAAATTGATCGAGGGTACCGTGGCATCGGTGCCGCCGCAGGGCGGGCGTAAGCACCCGCAGCAGGAATTTTTACAGGTTGACACTTCGAATATGCTATTTATTTGCGGTGGAGCATTTTCTGGTTTGGAGAAAATTATTCAGGCTCGATCAGAAAAGGGCGGCATTGGATTTGGCGCCAGTGTAAAAACAAAGAGCGAACAACGTAACATCGGGGAGACTCTGGCGGACCTGGAACCTGAAGACTTGATACGCTTTGGGCTGATTCCTGAGTTTGTCGGTCGGTTGCCGATTATCGCAACACTGGACGAACTTGATAAGAACGCTCTGGTGAACATACTTGTTGAGCCGAAAAACTCGCTCCTTAAACAATACTTGATGCTCTTTGAAATGGAGGGCGTAGAGCTGGACATCCGTCAGGATGCATTAGAGGCAATTGCTGAAAAAGCTCTTGAGCGGAAAACCGGCGCGAGGGGACTGCGCTCAATTATCGAAAATGTATTATTGGAGAGCATGTACGATATTCCTTCACAGAAGGATGTCCATAAGGTGGTGGTAGATAGCGCTGTGATCAGGGGCGAGTCCGAGCCACTACTGGTCTACAAAAATTCCGAGAAAGCTAAAGTGGCGAGTGATGATGCCTGAAACAAGAGGGTCCTAACGGACCCTTTTTTGTGGAGTGCTTGTTTTTCCCGTGCATAGGCCCCACATT
>JBFJZC010000076.1:0-10743 GCA_041622295.1 Porticoccaceae bacterium | reverse complement strand
TTAATTGGTTGTCGTTGTCCGATTGTAGCTAAACCGTAGCCGAACGGTAGCTACTATTTACCATGCGGCTGAACTTATCCATGCCGTTGAACAGTCATCTGGTCGTATTCTGGTTGTTATTTTCGATGTTTAAACAGGGGGGTAAACAGGGAGCTGGTTGGTCGGTCACGGATCGACAAGGATCAACGAGGCCAGCCCCCTGGTTTAGTTAGCTACATAACCGAGGTCGTTAGCGTATTCTGCTTCGTCACTGTCTGTTACGCGACATCCGTCCGACCGCTCGGCTCGGTGACGTAATCCTCCAGCTTCACATGGCGGGTGAGTTTGAAGAAGTCGACGTTGCGGTACGGTGAGTTGACCACGACACGACCCTTGCTATTGCGATAGTAGCTGCTCACGCCGGGGTGCGCCCAAACCATGTTTTCATGAATCCTGTCGACATCGTTAATGTATTTGTCGTGTACTTCCTGACGGCATTCGACCGCACCAATGGATTTTTTCGCCATGGCGTCAATCATTTGCATGACGTAACGCACCTGCATTTCTGCCACAAAGATAAAGCTACCGCCGTGACCGGGCTGCAGGTTGGGGCCATACAGGGTGAAGAAATTTGGGAAGCCGGGAATGACCGTACCGAGATACGCGGAGGCGTCTTCATCGCCCCAGACATCGCGAAGATTTTTGCCATTGCGACCGACAACATCATAGGTGGAGAGGAACTTCAGCACATTGAAGCCCGTAGAGACTACCAGTACATCCGCTTCATATTCGGTGCCATTTTTGGTGATGACCTTATTGCCTTCGATGTGGTCGATGGGGTTGTCTTCGAGATTAACTTTGGGGTTGCGCAACATGCGGTACCAGCCATTGTCCATCAGCATGCGTTTGCCAAAAGGTGGAAAGGTGGGCAGCACTTTATCAAGCAGGTCAGTGCGATCACCCAGTTCCTTTTTGATATAGCTGGTGAAATAGGCGCGGTGACTGTCGTTGGTGGCGTTCAGCGAGCGGTCGGCGTGTTCCCAGTTCGAATCTTTGTGCAGGGATTCGTAGATGCGGTCGTTGTAGGTCCAGCCCAGGCGCATGCGATACCACATGCGATACAGCGGCACTTCGTTGAACAGGAAGCGGATGGGCTCGGGCACATCAGTGCGAAACTGTTCGAAGGGGGAGGCCCAGTGTGGGCCGCGCTGGAATATAGTGAGGGACTCCACCTGATTCTGTATTTCCGGGCCGATCTGCATGGCCGTCGCGCCGTTGCCAATCATCAGGACCCGTTTACCGACAATGGTTTTGTCCTTAGGCCATTCGGCAGTATGCCAGCTGTCGCCGGTAAAGCTGTCCAGGCCTTTAATGTCTGGAAAGGCCGGGGGGTTAAATATGCCAGCGGCACTGATCACGACATTGGCGGTGAGCGTCTGCTCGCTGCCGTCGGCGTTGCGAACGTCCAGTTGCCATAGCTGGCTGTCTGCGTGGTATTTGGCGGTGATGACATCGGTCTCGAAACGGATGGATTTTTTGAGATCAAACTCATCGGTGACGTGTTCGAA
The DNA here is from genome assembly GCA_041622295.1 of Porticoccaceae bacterium. Classification (GTDB taxonomy): domain Bacteria; phylum Pseudomonadota; class Gammaproteobacteria; order Pseudomonadales; family Porticoccaceae; genus HB2-32-21. Next base: position 9,196 of record JBFJZC010000076.1, on the reverse strand, counting down.
ATAGTCGTGTAGTTCATCGCGGAGTGCGAAGTATGCGGTCCAGTCGTAGGGCGCAAACGAAAAAGAATACAGATGGTTGGGGGTGTCGACGCCAGCGCCGGGGTAGCGGTTGTCCTGCCAGACGCCCGCTACGTCAGCGCGACGCTCAAGCACCGTGAAAGGCACGCCCGCAGCCTGCAAATTTACCGCTGCGCAAAGGCCGGACACACCGGCGCCAATGACGATGGCATGGAAGCCTTCAGGAACATTGATTTTGTCGCTCCATAGCATGGGCGTCTGGCCGAGCTGGGCGGCGGTCATCTCCCCGTATTCAGTGGGTACCTTCTCGCCCATGGCCACGGTTAACATTGCCACCAACTCGTCGTTGCTGAGCGTCGGCAATGCGATCGGCTTGCCGCCTTTCCAGGCCAATATAGCCGCCAACGCGGCGTCGCGAATTTCTTTCTGAATTTCATCACTGAGGCCCCCGGTGTCATTGTCGCCGGTGCCGCCCGCGCGACGGATGCGATAGGGATCCTGCAGCCAGCGCTTGTCGCCGGTTAACTGAACCAGCAGCATCAACAGCGCCGGGACGTTGGCGATGGCGATGGCGTCCGCAAATTTTTGATCCTGGGTCATCATGTACTCCTACTATGTATAAAGTGATTTAAAGTTAAGTCTGTAAATTGATTAAGGGTTACGTTTGTGTGGTGATGCAAAATACGGGCTGCAAAGCGACTCAAAATACGGTGAAAAAAGAGCTGTTAATAAATTGCCGTTATTCAAAGTAGCTCTTACCAGAGCACGGTAAAAAAGTAAGACAAAAAAGTAAGACGGAAAATCTGGACACAGTCATAGCTTCGATGGTCTGAAGGGTATGCTTCTAGCCGGTGGCTGGATGACGACTAAATTGTGAAGCAGCACAGTGTATCCGGGGTTCGGATATTGTCAAAATGAGTGAAAGTAATAACGGACATGAATCGTACGACAGTATAGCGCAGCTGGATGGTGGCTGGGGGGGTGACTGGTTGGTTGGACGGTGACTGAATCATCGATCGTGTGGCGTTGTCTGGCTGAACGAGTAATGATTGAATGGAGCAATTGCTGGCTATGAATGTGCTGTCTATGCCGCTTATAGTTAGCAATACGAAAGAGATACCGCGTGTGTCACTTAAACCTTATTTTGCAACACGCTGTATTCTCTAACTCAACTTTATAAAGCTTATGTCGCAACGCCCGTCAAATTCCTATGCCGCAGCTGCTGTCTAATATTATTGCTGAAATACACAATTCACCCTTTTGCGGCGTATTCGCCGTGACCGGTGGCGGCAGTGAGGCGCTGTCCCGCTTGCTGAGTGTGCCGGGTGCATCGCGCACGGTGCTGGAGGCCCTGGTGCCGTATCATGCCGCTTCACTGAAGCAGTTCCTCGGCGGTCAGCCGGATAAGGCCTGTAGCGACAAGACCGCTCGTGCGATGGCGATGGCCGCGTTCCAGCGCGCCATGACCCTGGATCCGAACACCGATCACCAGGTATTGCTTGGCATTGGCGTTACCGCTGCCCTGCGTACGGATCGCACCCGGAAAGGGGACAACAGGGCATTTGTCAGCATCCAGTCCCTGGGTTGCACGAGAGAGGCGTCACTGCTACTGAATAATGATCGGACCCGGCAGGAAGAAGAGTCTCTGGTAGCGACCATGATCATCGATTTGCTGGCGGCCGCCTGTGGCCTGCCCGGCGACCTGGCTTTTGCCGCCGGTGCAGACGAGTTTCACCAGCGTAAAACGTCAGGCAAGCCGGCGTGGCAGAAGCTTCTTAACGGCGAGAGTCGTTCAAGCCATGTGCTGGCGACCCCACCTGCGGTGCTGTTCCCCGGTGCATTCAACCCCCTCCACGATGGGCACCGCACGATGATTCGTCTGGCTGAAACTCTGCTGGAGCAAACGGTTACCCTGGAAATATCGGCTTTCAACGTGGATAAGCCCCCACTGGACTACTTTGATATGGCCCATCGCGATACGGCGATTTCGGCTGAATACCCCCTGGTGTTTACCCACGCGCCGACCTTTGTTGAAAAATCTGAGATATTTCCGGGCGTTACCTTTGTGGTTGGGGTCGATACCATCAAACGAGTGGCTGAGCCGCGCTATTACGATGGCAGCCTGGACAAATGTCTGGAAGCCCTGGCTACCATCCGTGGGCGCGGCAACCACTTCCTCGTTTTTGGTCGTCAACAGGGTGATAAGTTCGAGTCCCTGGATGACCTGTTGTTGCCCGCAGTATTGCGGGAGATATGCCAGGGCGTGGAGGAGGCGATGTTTCGGCACGATATTTCGTCCAGCCAGTTGCGCTCAGGACGCTAGTGCGCCAGGGCTGATGGACACGTGTCGACGGTGCTTCTAACAACGCTTGAACTGAGAAGAATTTGCGCCAAATCAAACCATAACACCGCCGAAATGTGTAGATTGGCTGTTCTGTTGTGGGCCCGATAGTCAACGATAGTGTTGTTGAGGCAGGTGGTAAGGTAGTCATTGAGGCCGTCCGTGCGAGCGCGGATAGTTCAAGCTCCAAATGTTCAGGTTCGTGTTATACAATGCCGCGCTGCTTCTGTACCGGACCAGGAATTGAGCTTCGGCGTATGCGCGTACGACGGTTCGGATTTCAGACACTTGTCGTGATCTAGAGTCACAAATATTCAATGAGGAAAACTATGTCAGATCAATTTGATGTCATCGTCATGGGCGCCGGTATTGCCGGCATGTATCAGATTTACAAATTGCGGGAGCTCGGGCTTTCGGTTCGGGCCTACGAAACGGGTACCGGCGTAGGTGGCACCTGGTACTGGAATAACTATCCGGGTTGCCGTTTCGATTCCGAAAGCTACACTTATGGCTACTCCTGGTCTGACGAGGTTCTGAAAGAATGGACCTGGACCGAGCGTTTTGCACCACAAACAGAAACGAACAAGTACCTGAATTTCGTCGCAGATAAATTCAATCTGCGAGACAACATTCAATTCAATAGTCGGGTCACAAAAGCTACTTTTGACGAGGCCCACAGCAAGTGGAAGATTGAGCTGGAAGACGGCAGCACTGCCCAGGCAACGTTTCTGATCTCAGCGACTGGCCCGCTATCAGCTTACCGACTGCCAAATATTGAAGGCATTGAGAGTTTCAAGGGTGAGTGGTGCCACACGGCCCGTTATCCGAAAGAAGGTCTCGCCAATAAAAATGATTTTAGCGGCAAACGTGTCGGTGTCATTGGTACCGGGGCTACCGGCGTGCAGTTTATTCAGGAAGCGGCTAAAACTGCCGATGAACTTTACGTCTTTCAGCTGGCGCCGGAATGGTGCGCGCCGTTAAAGAATGGCCCCATCGACAACAAGGAAATGAATGAGATACGGGCTAACTACAAGCAAATCTTCGCTGAGTGTAATGCAACCTTTGGTGGTTTCCAGCACAAGTTTGATGAACGTTCCATTTTCGATGTGACTGATGAAGAACGCGAAGCCAAGTTCGAAAAGCTCTATGACGAGCCTGGTTTTGGCATTTGGCTAGGTAACTTCGCCGATATCATGACGAATCTGGACGCCAATAAACTGCTTAGCGATTTCATTGCCAGGAAAATACGTGGGCGCGTCAATGACCCCGTGCTGGCAGAAAAGCTGATACCCAAAAATCATGGTTTCGGTACGCGTCGTGTACCCCTGGAGACCAAATATTTTGAGTGCTACAACCAGGATAATGTCCACCTGATTGATCTGACTGAAACGCCCATCAAGCAAGTTACACCGACGGGCGTCCAGTGCAGCGATAAGGCCTACGATCTTGACGTTATTGTCTACGCCACCGGTTTTGACGCAGTGACAGGTGCGTTAAATCGGATTGACATCGCTGGTAAAGGCGGTCAGAAGCTGATTGATAAATGGGCCGATGGTCCGCGCACTCTGCTGGGCATGCAAACGGTTGGGTTCCCGAATCTGTTCACGCTGGTTGGGCCGCATAACGGCGCTACCTTCTGTAATATTCCACGTTGCATTGAGCAGAATGTGGAGTGGGTAACTGATCTGATCGCTTATATGCACCGTGAAAATCTGCATCAGATCGAGCCTACCCTGGAGGCAGAGGACGCGTGGACGGTTCATGTGGATGAAACCGCACAGCACACCCTGTTTCCCACGGCTGACTCCTGGTTTATGGGCATCAATGTCAACAACCCGAAGAAAAAGCGGACGTTCATGCTTTATGCTGGTGGCGCGCCAAACTACAAGGCTAAGTGTGATGAAGTCGCGGAGAAAGGTTATGAGGGTTTCGTGCTCAGTTGAGCCCATTCTCGGTAACATCTGCGGAGCCTGAGTTTTCTATCAGGCCTGGTTTGAGGCGGCTCCCACGCAGGGGGCCGCCTTTTTTATTGCCGTGACAGCGACTGCTCTGACGGTGACGGCTGGTTTGTGTGGGTCAGTGTCCCTGGCCATCGCTACTGAAAAAAACGGCTACGGGAAAACCGCTGCCGGAAATTTGCCACCGATATGAGAAATTGAGGAAACATTGGGTGTTCAGAGACGATTGCGCTAGTCCTGGACGTTTGGGTGAAAAATAACCAGGCCAGTGGGACGTTGGTTGATGCCAGTGATTCGTCTGTTGAACGTATTACCGAGAAAGGCGTCAAAACCAGCGCTGGCGAAATCGAACTGGACATGATTGTCTATAGCACAGGCTTTGATCCTGTAACCGGGGCGTTAAACCGGATTGATATTCGCGGCGAGGGCGGACAGCGCCGCAAGGCTAAATGGGAGGATGGTCCGCACACCTACCTGGGTATGCAGACGGTCGGATGCCCGAATAGGCTTACTATTGTCGGCCCTTGCAACGGCACGCCAGCTTAGGCACGCCAGCTTACGGAAAAAATATGGCGACGTGATGGCAAAAGGCTACGAAGAGTGAGCTGAAATAGAATTGAAGTCAGTTTGGGTAACTTGCGAGCGGGATTTATGCAACGAGTAGAACGGCGGGTTTATTAGACGATGGGCGAAGCAGTGAAATCTCGGTCTGGGCGGAATGCCGATGCGATCAGCAACGGAAAATCCAGCAATGCTGTTGCCCATGAATTGATCATAGAAGGCGCGAGCTGTGGCAGTTGTGTCAGCAAAATTGAAGCAGCGTTGAGCGAGGTTGCCGGAGTCGTTGATGCGACGATGAATTTCGCGCAACGGACGGCGAGCGTGATCGGTGACGTCGATAGTGAGGCTCTGATCAGGGCTGTTGAAGGCGCCGGATATAGTGCCACCAGTGGCGCTGATCGTTCCTACGGCGAACTGCTGGATGCCAGGGAGGAGGCGGACCAGGCCTATTACAGGCGCTTAATGTGCCAGATGCTGATGGCCCTGGCGCTCGGTGTGCCGCTGATGGTTTACAGCCTTATGGGTGGCCCCATGACTGTGACCACGGAGGTGGAAAGGGGGGTATGGCTGGGGATAGGCTTACTGTGCGCTGGCGTGATGTTTTATTCCGGCAAACATTTTTATGTCGGCGCGTGGAAGTCCTTCGTCAATCACAGTGCCAACATGGACACCCTTATTGCCCTGGGCACCGGTACTGCCTGGTTATATTCCATGGCTGTGGTGCTTTTCCCCCAGGCCGTTCCCGACATGGCCCGCCATGTGTATTTCGAGGCGACGGCCATGATCATCGGTTTGATCAACCTGGGTCTGGCGCTGGAAATGAAGGCGCGGGGCAGAACATCGGAGGCCATAAGACGTCTGATTGGCCTGCAGGCCAACACAGCGCGCGTCGTCAGGGATGACAGGGAAATCGATATTCCTACTGAGCAGGTGCTGTTGCGCGATTATGTCCGCGTTCGGCCAGGTGAAAAAATTCCCGTCGATGGCGTTGTCACGGAGGGATATTCTGCCGTTGATGAGGCGATGCTGACCGGCGAACCCATGCCGGTCGAGAAAGCTGTCGGTGACAAGGTTGCTGCGGGCACGATGAATAAAAGCGGCTCCATTGTTTTCAGGGCGACCCGAGTTGGACAGGATACCGCGCTCGCGCAAATTATTGACATGGTCAAACGCGCGCAAAATTCTAAATTGCCCATTGGCCGTTTGGCGGATGTGATTGCAGCCTACTTCGTGCCCACGGTGATGATCATCGCCGTGGTCTGTGCCCTGCTATGGTTGAACTTTGGACCTGAACCGACCGTTGCGTTGGCGATGGTTTGCGCGACCACGGTGCTTATCATTGCCTGTCCCTGCGCCCTGGGTCTGGCAACCCCCATGTCAGTGATGGTGGGCGTTGGCAAAGCTGCTGAGGCAGGGGTGTTAATTCGTAATGGAGAAGCGCTACAAACCGCTTCCAAAATTACGGCCATGGTTCTAGATAAGACTGGCACCATAACGCTGGGGATGCCGAAAGTAACTGACATTCATCCGTTAGCTGGTAACGATAAAGACGAAGTGCTGAGACTTGCGGCCAGTCTGGAGGTGGGATCGGAACATCCGCTGGCGCTGTCCATTGTCGAATCTGCGCAGGCGCGCGGGTTAACCCCCGTAAGGGTAGAAGCATTCTCAGCCATCGCCGGCCACGGCGTCGCTGGTACCGTTGACACCAGGCATTTATTGTTTGGCAACGAAAAATTGATGAGGGATGAAAATATTGCCATTGACGACGTTGTCGGCGTCGCCCAGCAGATGGCAAAGGAGGCGAAAACACCGATGTATTTCGCAATTGACGGTCAGCTGGCCGCTATTATCGCGGTGTCGGATCCCATTAAGGATGACTCATTGCTGGCTATTAGTCGGCTACGGGACAAGGGTGTGCGTGTAGTGATGTTGACCGGCGACAACCGCGCGACCGCTAGAGCGGTCGCGGAGAAAATCGGCATCACGGAGTTTTTCGCCGAGGTGTTGCCAGAAGACAAAGTAAAAAAAATAATCGAGCTGCAGCAGCAGGGCGAGATTGTCGGCATGACCGGTGACGGCATAAATGATGCACCTGCATTAGCCCAGGCCGATGTGGGCTTTGCTGTCGGCACTGGTACCGATGTCGCCATAGAAAGCGCGGACATAACTCTGCTGCGAGGTTCTCTGCACGGTCTTGCCGATGCCGTAGCGATTAGCAAAGCCACATTGGCAAATATTAAGCAGAATTTATTTGGCGCCTTTATTTATAACATTGTCGGTATTCCGGTTGCCGCCGGCCTGTTATACCCTGGGTTTGGCGTGTTATTGAGCCCTGTTATTGCCGGTGCCGCGATGGCGTTTTCTTCCGTCACGGTGGTTAGCAATGCCAATCGCTTGCGCCTGCTTAAAACCCGGATGCATTGACCGGAGATGGCGCTATGATGCTTGTTAATGTCTGGGGCCTGGTGGTGATTGCACTGATCATCTGGTGGTTCTGGTTGTGTAAGCCGACAGCCGCTGAAGCGGCCGGAGCTCCGCTCACCATAACGGTAGAAAATGGCGTGTATTCGCCGTCACATATTCTGTTGCCCGAGGACCGCGCTGCAACTTTACTGTTTTTGCGTAAAGATCCGTCACCCTGCGCTGCCACTGTCGTTTTCCCCGCCTGTAACGTCAGCGCAGAACTTCCTCTGAATGCTGTGAAAACTGTTTTCCTGCCGGCTATGCCCGCCGGAGAGTACGCGTTTACCTGCCAGATGCAGATGTACCGTGGTGAGCTGATTGTTGGTGAAGCCCATGGTTGATTTAACAGGCAGCCAATTTAATGGTCGGTTAGCCAGTTAGCGTCAGGAGATGCGGGAAGAAAGTGGCAAAAAGAATGTGCTCGGTTTAGTCGATTTGGGGTTGCCGTTTGCTCAGGGCGTCGTGTTGAGCGACCAAAAGCACTATCTTACACCCAGCTATGTGTTCACCTGGTTATGTGTTTCCCAGCGAGATTGTATCTAATGAGGCCGTATCCAATAAGATTGTCTCTTATGAGACTGAACCCAACCAGACTCAATCCAACCAGACTGTACCCAAAATGACTGTTGCGGAAAATATTAAAAAGGAAAATATTAAAAATAAGTCTTGGCAACACTTTTATTGAGCTTGATTAGCCCCAGTTGCAGGACGTCGATAAAGTCATGCAACTTGTCCTGCTTAAGCTCTTCTGGTTTTGCCCGCAGCAGTTCGCGTTGCAGTTTTCTGAGAACCCGCAACGGCTTTTCGTTGTGCGGCAGGTCTTCCAGGCAATTCTTTATTTCCCGCAATGTATGATGGAATGCGCGGGGAAAGCGATCTTCCTGAAGTAAAAATTTAAGAACTTCACGTCGGCTAACACGCAAACCTGTTTCGCGCCGGTACATCTGATAAGCAGTCAGTGACTTGAGCACGCTCATCCATTGCAGATGGTCGAAGGGTTTTGAGTTTTCTCCAATTTCGGGCAGCAGGGTCGCCGAGCGCACATCGATTATTCGTGTGGTCATGTCGGCGCGCTCGAGGTTTCGCCCCATACGCAGAAAGTTGTAGCCCTCATCATGGGTCATGGCGCCAGCCAGCAAACCGTTAATCGTTTGCACGCCAAGCATTATCGCTCGCAGGTTATCAAAGCGATGTCGGTGCGTTATTACACTGGCTGAGTTATTTTTGGCAATTAGATAGAGCTCGTTAACCTGTTCCCAGGCTTCGCGGGGGATGATGTCGCGGACGGTACGCGCGTTCTCGCGAGCCCGCCCGAGGGCGCTGAGGATGGAGTCCGGGTTTTTAACATCCGCTACCAGAAAACGCACCACGTTGCGTTCGCTGGCTTCATCGTAGAGGCTGAAGAACAGATCATGGCTGTGCGTGATCGCAATAATAGGCTCCCAACCGAGGCGCACGCCTTTCGGTAAATCGAGCAGCAGGTGACCATTGACGTTGACAAGGCGAGCGGTATTTTCAGCGCGTTCCAGGTACCGGGCCATCCAGTAGATGTTATTGGCGACACGAGAGAGCATGGTCATGAGGACGTCTCCATGTCGACAATCCATGTGTCCTTACTGCCACCGCCCTGCGATGAATTAACCACGGTGGAGCCTTTGCGCAAGGCGACACGAGTCAGACCGCCAGTCGTGACAAAGGTATCTTTGCCGCTGAGGACGAAAGGGCGTAAATCCAGATGGCGCGGTTCCACTCGCGTGTTTACCAGCGTCGGTGCAGTGGACAGCGTGAGCATGGGTTGGGCGACGTAGTTACGTGGGTCGCGGCGAATCAGTCGGACAAATTTTTGATGCTCTGC
>JBFJZC010000075.1:0-10771 GCA_041622295.1 Porticoccaceae bacterium | reverse complement strand
CCCCAGCGCAGTAAGAAGGCTTTTGCCTGCACTGCCAGATACGGCAGCGATGATCATCCGCAGGGCATCAAGGAGCCTCATCCCTGTCCGGCCTTTTTATCGAGTAAGGCATCCACGGGTGCCATGTTGGCGGCTTTTTGCGCGGGAATAGCGGCAAATAGCAGAGCGGTGATGATGGCGATGAGTACTGAACCGATTTGCGCCCAGTCAGGTGTGGCAAAAGGCACGGCCGGGTAGGCCCGGTGGGCCAGGGCCAGGATTGCTGCGCTGAGCAGCAGCCCGATGAGCGCGCCGGCCATGGCCATCATCGCTGCTTCACAAAGAAAGATGAACCGCACCGTTCGCGCGGGTGCACCCAACGCTTTTAATAAGCCGATTTCACGGGTGCGCTGACTGACTGAGATCAGCGACACGTTCATGATCAGAATGCCAGCCACCAGCATACTAATGCCGGCTATGCCCGCAACGGCCAGCGTCATCGTGTTGAGAATGTCTTCGAAGGCCGCCAACAGGGAATCCTGGCTGATCAGCGTGACGTCCTCTTCACCGTCGTGTCGTACCCGGAGCAGGCTAGTGATGCGGTTGCGGGTTTTGTCGAGGCTGTGGAGTGTGCGTAGTTCAATAAAGACCCGGAATAGACCTTCGGTATTAAACAGCGATTGGGCGCTAGCCACCGGGATAATGATGGCGTCGTTCATGTCCAGGCCCATACTCTGACCGCGATCCTGGAGAATTCCGATGACTCGGAAGCGACTGTCCCCGGCGCGCACCCACTGGCCGAGTGCCGGACGTTGACCAAATAGCTCATCGCGTAATTTACCGCCGATGACACAGACGGCTTCGGCCTGATCCAGAGGTATTTCAGGGAGTATAGTTCCCCGAGCTACCTGCAGTTGTCTGATTCTGAAAAACGCCCGGTTGGTGCCAATGGTAAACGCCTCCCGGCTAAGTCGGCCGTGGGATATCGCCAATTTCCCGGGGATTAGCGGCGCTACCGCAGAGACATCGGGCAGACGCAGTATTGCTTCGGCGTCTCGTAGCGTTAGGTCTCGCGTCGTTTCGCCGGTCAAGGGGGGTATGCCGCCAGTGGTTTCCTTTTTGCCCGGCACCATAATGAGCACGTTTTTGCCCAGCAAATTGAACTCGCCGAGGACAAATTGCTTGCCGCCTTCGCCGATCCCGGTCAGTAAGTTAATGGCCAGTACGCCGATGGCGATGGCGATTAATAGCATGACAGAGCGGATCCGTTGACGACTGACTACTTTGAAATTAAATTTCAGCAGGTCGTAAAAAAGCATTATTGATTACCGGAATCGGTGGGCCGCCAGTCTTGCGCGACACGGCCGTCGATCATGTGCAGTCGCCGCCGGGCTCTTGAGCCAATGGCTTCATCATGTGTCACCACCAGCAATGTAATGCCGCCCGTGTTGAGCTCTTCCAGGACAGACATTACTTCCAGGCCGGACTTTGAATCCAGGTTGCCGGTTGGTTCGTCGGCGAGCAGTAATTTGGGCTTCATAACAATCGCCCGACCGATGGCCACACGCTGGCGTTGCCCGCCGGATAGCTGGCTGGGGTTGTGTTCGGCGCGGTCGGTCAAATCGAGGCGGTGCAGTAATTCGTCTACTGTCGAGTGACGAATTTTTGGGGCAACGCCTGCCAGCACCAGTGGTAGCTCAATGTTTTCCCGGGCGGTGAGTCTTGGGACGAGGTGATAGCTTTGAAAAACAAAACCGATGTATTGACGCCGCAACGCGGCGCGACGTTCTTCCTTGAGGCGGCTGGTCGCTTGCGCGTCGAGCAGGTATTCGCCGGCACTGGGTTTATCGAGCAGGCCGAGCATGTTGAGCAGGGTTGATTTGCCCGACCCGGAGGGTCCCATCACCGACAGATACTCGCCGCCGTTGATACTGAGATCAACATGATCAAGGGCATGAACCGTCTGGTCGCCGATCTGGAAATCTCGGCTTAGCTGCTTTAGTTCGATCATGAGTTTCCGTCGTTTAACCAGGCTTCGCCGTTAAACCAGGCTCCGTAGCTCCATCAGTTCCCTGAAGCTAATCATTGGTATTGCAAGTCATTACGGCGGCGCGGTGTCGGCATCATTGCCGAAAGGCTTCACTACAGCACCCTCGACAGCGCCTTCGGTATCCAGTGACAGCAGTACCGAGTCGCCTTCATCCAGACCACTTATTATCTCCGTATACGTCCAGTTACTGATGCCGGGGATCATGTTGACGCTTTCAAGCTGAGCGCTGTGCGCGTTATAACGCAGCACGTGATTGCCGCCGATGACTGCCTCTGTCGCTACCCGCAGGACGTCGCTGCGTTGCTCAAGGATGATTTCGATATCGGCGCTGTAGCCGATCAGCAGAGTAATATCTCCTGGTATTGCAGTAAATGTGACATCTATATCGACGGTACGAGCCTGCTTTTCGAACTCCTTGACGTAGGGTGCGATGCGCGTGACGGCACCCTCAAAAACTCGTCCCCGAAACGCATCGAGGGAGATTTTTGCCGGCATGCCGAGGCGAATGTCGGCTGCATCTACTTCATCGATGGGTGCTGACACGTAGAGACAATCGTTACCTATCAGGTCAACAGCCGGTGGCGTGGCCACCCCCGGCGGGGAGGGCGTGATGTACTCACCGATCTCGCCATTGATTTCGGCGACCACACCGGCAAAAGGCGCTCTCAGTAAGGTTTTCTCGTACAGTGCGTTCTGCAGCTGCAAAGCCGCTTCGGCGGAAGTTATCCCGGCCTGGGCCCTGGCGCAGGCAAAGGCAGCCACGTTGGCGCGAGTCTGTGCAGCGTCGAGCCGGTCTTCGGAGATCAGCTTTTTTGTCGCCAAACTTTGCTGGCGACGCCATTCCCTGGCGTCCAGGGCCGCCGTATCGCAACTTTCTTTGCGCGCTTCACGGCTGACCGCCAGGCGGGCCTTGTGCTCCGCAACGCGTGCGGCCTGGTCGTCATTCCATAGGCGAATCAACACCTGGCCAGCTTTGACGTAATCACCCTCGTCGACCAGCAATTCAGCGACCTGGCCACCGATGGGCATGGACAGTCGTGATCGCTGGCAGGCCTTAATGGTGCCAGCTCGGGTGTTGGCAACCGTTGCTTCCACCAGGCCTTTTTCTATCGCCGTCAAATAAACTGATACCGGTTCGCTACGCGTGAAATACCAGTAAGCGAGTGAAACGCAGGCAGCTAAAATAATGATGGAAATAAACTTGCGCATCGGCGGTCATCGCCCCTGAAGCAAAGACACAAGGTAGCATCAAACCCCGAACCGTCAACACAGCTAACTTGCCGTTTATCGAAAGAACTTAATCTGTATCAAGGTGAACGCGCTCATTAAGGTATTTTTTCCGGCGTTTGCGGACGCTTTTTGGCAAAGCGGTCGATGCTTGAATATTTCAGCGGGTTGGCACACTTTCGCCTGACTTCTGGCACTCGCTGATAGCGAGTGCCAGTGCCCTGGTCACCGCGATAAAGTCTGTTTTAGAAGAGTAACTGAGTGGCGTAGTACGCCATCAACAGAATTTGCACAAAAAAGAACGTGGCTCGTATCCACACCACCAGTGACGCCGTAGAAATCATATGGGCAACCGACTGACCGATACGAGCATAGAGCACATACATGACGGTGCCTTCCATGATACTGAACTGACCGGATAATCCGGCGGCGGCAACAAGCGCCGCAAAAATTGGCAGGTTTTCCACACAGTTGAGGTGCGCGCGCGTCACACGGTGACCAAACCCCGGTAAGTCTTCGCCACTCGGTGAGAATTTGTTGATCGGTATTTTAGCGCCGCCGATAAAGTTGGCCACCCGGGTGTTGGCGACAATGAGCGCTAACAGGAGTGTCCAGCCCGCAAAACCAGCGAGCGCAGTAAGCGGCGCGTTCATCATTAAAGTTTCGGTAATCATTACAGGCTCGTTCATTTTTATTGTCCTCAAATTTTGGGCAAGCGTGGTCTTCTGTGTTGCAGCCGTACTGGCCAGCAGAGGCGAGGGTAATTAATCCGCGTACACTTGTACAGCGCACAATGATGGTGCGAGACTGGTCGTGCAATGGCCGGGGTGGCGTGGTGAACAGCCGTGGGCTTGCCGATGACTGCCAGTTGTTGCCGACTCTTGTCGGCTGGGGACGCGCACACCCTAAGATGCCGGATTTTTGATAACCTACCCATTGTTAACTTGATATCTGAATGCAGCTGATATGACTACCAGAACCGAAATCCCCATCTTTCCTTTGCAGCTGGTGTTGTACCCGACAATGGCGACCCGGATGCAGATTTTTGAGCAGCGCTACCTGCGACTTGTGCGCGAATGCCTGGCGACGCAAAAGCCTTTTGGCGTCGTACCCATTACCAGTGGTAAGGAGGTTGGCAAGACTCCCGAAATTTACCCCTGGGGCACGTTGGTCGCAATTCACGATTGGGATCAACTGGATAACGGCCTGTTCGGGATTGTTATCAAGGGGGAGCAGCGGCTTCATGTGCTTGACACCCGTGTTGAGGAAGACGGTTTGCTGCTAGCCAGCGCAGAAATTTATGATGCGGATGTGGCAGAACCGGTCACTTTTGGCGAAGACGACCTCATCGATATGCTGGAAAGTCTTGCCAAACACATGGGTGTAGATATCGCGACCTTCATGGAAGGCCTGAACAAGGCGACGCTGGCGTGGCGGCTTGCCAGCGTTCTGCCAGTCCAGACAGAGCTAAAAATGTCGCTCCTGGCGATTGACGACGTGGACGCGCGACTTTTCGAAATTAAAAAGTGGGTGATCGAACTGCGCATGCGCCAGCGCTAGCAAGCGTCTGCTGAATTGCGGATCGCGCGGTGGCGTTTCAGTCCTCCTCTGGTCGACCTTTTAACATGCGCAGTGGGTTATAGGTGAGTACCTCTTCGTTGTGCTGGTTAAGTACCCTGTTGAAAGTTCTTACCAGGCCACGATTCCCTTTGCTGGTCTTACGGACCTCGGTGATCTCGAACTCGACATGAATCGTATCGCCCGCCAGACATGGCCGCTTCATATCGAGCTCCATATTTAGAAAGGCCATGCCGGTACCCTGCATGGTAGGCAGCAGCAGGCCTTCGGCGAAGCTGTATACCAAAGCTCCGGGCGCGAATGGCTCTTTGATCACAGATTTTTCACGCAGAAACTCTCGGTCTGAAAACACAACTTCGTGTAAGCCCACCAGGTTTATGAAGTTACAGATATCGGCTTCCATGACTGTTCTTCCCCAGGTCTCGTATTGTTCGCCGACCTGGAGGTCCTGCCAGTAAAAGCCGCAACCGATTTTTTTCATGTGTGGTTTCCCCAATTAAAGTGTCGCTGTTGATATGCTGCGGTGTACCCGATGTACAACAGCCAGCGATAGTGAACGAAAAGCAAAAACAGCGCAAACCGGGCCGGGGACGGAGTTGTTGGTGATGGTTTGCCGCTAAATCTCGCTTGTTTGTAGCGGATTTTATCGAGGCCGCAATGTGCCAGCTGTGCTCGTTGACGCGATCTGACGCGCCCGCGGTGGGCCTGTATAATGGGTCGGTACCCTGACTCAGGTAATGTCAGTCCTGTGGTTAAGTGAGAGAAATTATTCAGAGAAAAGCAATGGATATCGAGGCCTATATGCAGCGGGTGGGCAGCAATGCCCGTGCCGCTTCGAGAACAATGGCGAGCGCTAGCACCGATAGCAAAAATCAGGCGTTGCTGGCTATCGCGCAGGTGCTGGATAGCGAGCGTACGGCGCTGGCCAGTGCTAACGCAAAAGATATGGAAGCCGGTCGCAACAACGGCCTGGAGTCGGCGCTGCTTGATCGACTGGAACTGACTCCGGGTCGTATCGACGGCATGATCGAAGGGCTGCATCAGGTCGCTGCACTGCCGGATCCGGTTGGTGAAATAAGCGGTATGAACTATCGCCCAAGCGGCATTCAGGTGGGGAAAATGCGTGTGCCCCTTGGTGTGGTCGGGATTATTTACGAGTCGCGGCCCAACGTCACGGCAGAGGCAGCCAGTCTGTGTCTGAAGTCGGGTAATGCAACCATTTTACGTGGTGGCAGCGAGGCGATTCACTCCAACCAGGCCATTGCCGGCTGTATTCGCACCGGCTTGCGGCTTGCGAGACTGCCTGATGACGCAGTGCAGGTGATCGAAACAACCGATCGGGCTGCCGTTGGGCATTTGGTTACCATGTCCGGTTTTGTCGACGTTATCGTACCGCGCGGTGGTAAAGGTTTGATCGAGCGCATTAGCCGAGAAGCGCGCGTGCCGGTGATAAAGCATCTAGACGGTGTCTGTCATGTTTATATCGATGATCAGGCCGACCCCGATAAAGCCTATCGGATTGCGCTGAACGCGAAAACGCACCGCTATGGCGTGTGCAATGCCATGGAGACGTTGCTGGTCTCTGAGGCACTTGCCGCTAGCATATTGCCGCTGCTCGCCGCCGCCTACGCTGCGGCGGGCGTGGAGATGCGAGGTTGCGAACGGGCCCGAAGTATTATCGGTGGGGCCGGGCTGGCGTGCACTGTCGCCACTGAGGCAGACTGGTACGAAGAGTATCTTGCCCCGGTGCTGGCAGTTCGTGTCGTTTCGGGTCTCGATGCTGCCATTGAGCATATCTCTACTTATGGATCCCATCACACCGACACCATCGTTACCGAGAACTACACCACCGGGCGGCGTTTTATTACGGAGGTTGATTCCAGTTCAGTGATGATTAACGCGTCGACGCGATTTGCCGACGGGTTTGAATATGGTCTGGGTGCAGAAATCGGCATATCGACAGACAAAATTCACGCTCGCGGTCCCGTCGGACTGGAGGGCTTGACCAGCCAGAAGTACATTGTGCTGGGCGACGGACACGTTCGCCAGTAAATGACTACGTTCATGGCAAGCCATTGGGTTGACGCGCACAAACTAGCTGCAGGCAGGTCTTGAACGCGACCGGAATGTTTGGCGGCACCTTTGACCCGGTGCATATTGGACACTTGAGGACCTGCGTTGAATTGCGCGATTATCTGAATGTGCAGCAAATGCACATCGTGCCCTGCGCGCGGCCGCCGCATCGTGAGCAACCGGCAGTCTCCGCTGAGCACCGACTGGCTATGCTGCGTCTGGCCATTGACGCCGAACCGGGGCTGTTAGCTGATGATCGCGAACTGCGCCGACAGGGATTGTCGTACACCGTTGAAACCCTGCAGGGTCTGCGCAGTGAAATAGGTCAAGATGCGCCGCTTTATCTTTGTGTGGGCATGGATTCCCTGGTTAATCTCGATAGCTGGTACCGGTGGCGTGATATCGTCGAGCTCGCCCATCTGGTTGTGGTGGCTCGGCCGGGGTGGCATTTGCCAACCAGCGGATCAGTGGCGGACTGGTTGCAGGGTAAACTGGTAAGCGACGCCACTTCCCTCGGGGCGACGCCATGTGGGCGGGTACTGATCCGGGCGATGACCTTGCTGCCAGTTTCGTCTTCAATGTTACGAACGAGTCTGATCCAGAGACGCTCCGTGCGCTACCTTGTGCCGGATCAAGTACTGAATTATATCCATCAACACCAACTGTATCGGCAGGGCAGTCCATGAAGCGGGAACTCGATGAAATAATTATCAATGCACTGGAATCCGTAAAAGGCATCGACATCGTCAGCCTCGATGTCACTGACCTTACGGACGTCATGGATATCATGGTGGTGGTGAGCGGCAACACCAGCAGGCAGGTGAAGGCATTGGCCAACGCGGTTGTTGAAGATTGCAAGAAAGCTGGTTTCCGGCCGCTCGGTGTAGAGGGTATGGAAACAGGCGAATGGGTGTTGGTGGATTGCGGGGATACGGTTGTGCACGTCATGTTGCCAGAGACCCGACTGTTCTACGATCTTGAAAAACTCTGGTCGATGCGCCCCGGCGATTTCACACAGCGGGAGCGCGAGTAAGTTTCGATGCGGCTGCGTATCCTGGCTGTGGGCGGCAAAATGCCGAGCTGGGTAGCAACCGGTTATCAGGAGTACGCCAAGCGGTTGCCGCCGGAATTCAATACCGAGCTGATCGAGTTACCATTGGCGCAACGTCGTAAGGGTGAGCCGCCTGGGCGCGCGATTAGACAGGAGGGGCAGGCGATGCTGACTGCCCTGGCGCGCGATGATCGTGTCGTTGCGCTGGCCGTGGATGGTAAAGCGTGGAGTACACAGCGACTGGCGCGTAATTTGCGCGACTGGCAGAGCAGTGGCGACAATTTCAGTTTTCTGATTGGTGGCCCGGACGGTCTTGATAAAGCCTGTCTGGAGCGGGCCGATCAACGGTGGTCGCTCTCGGCCCTGACTTTGCCACATCCGCTGGTGCGAATTATGCTCGTTGAGCAGCTCTACCGGGCCTGGACAATCAATGTTGGCCATCCCTATCATCGCTGACGGTAGCTCACTGAAAACAAGTTAATAATGATGGAAGCATGGTCGCTGGCCGCGCGTCTACGGCGGGAATGTTAAGCATGGGATCAATGTTAGCGTGATGAGCCAATAACAAAATATGCGCGACGACCGAACCCTGAGTAATCCGTACCGGGAGCAGCGCCTTTACGCGGCGCGGATCGGCTTTGCGACGCTGGTTATGTTGATCATGATGGGCGTGCTTGTCTGGCGTTACTACGACCTGCAGATTACCCGCCACCAGGATTTCGCCACCCTGGCGGATAATAACCGTATCCACGTCCGCGCCATAGCACCCGCGCGCGGCCTTATTTTTGACCGCAATGGCGTGTTGCTGGCCGACAACCGCCCGGGTTTTACGCTGTCTATTATCAGCGAGCGCAGTGCTGGCGTTGATCAGCTTATAGAGGAGATTAAGCCGCTTATTGACCTCAGAGTGGAGGAAATCGAGCGGTTTAAAAAGTTGCTGAAGCAGCGTCTTCCCTACGAAGCGGTGCCGCTTCGCTATAACCTGAGTGATACCGAGCAAAGTATTCTGGCCGTCAATGAATATCGCCTTAGCGGCGCGGATGTTTCGGCTCGACTCGTCCGGTACTATCCTCTCGCGGACCAATTGGCTCACGTTATCGGTTATACGGGGCGCATCAATGAAAAGGAGCTGGCGACACTCGATAGTAAGCGCTACCGGGGTATCCACACGATTGGTAAGACTGGTCTCGAAAAATTCTACGAAGATAACTTGCTCGGTGAATTGGGTTACGAGTATGTAGAGACCAATGCCAGAGGCCGTGTGATGCGAGTCCTGGAACGGATTGATCCGGTGCCTGGCGAGGATTTGCATCTCTATCTCGACAGCCGCCTGCAGGCAATTGCGATGGCGGCGCTAGGCGATGAAAAAGGTGCCGTGGTCGCCATTGACACAGATACCGGCGGCGTCCTCGCGCTGGCGAGCAAGCCGTCATTTGATGCTAATTTGTTTGTCGGCGGCATTTCGCACAAGGATTATGCCGCTTTGGTTAATTCGCCCGACCGTCCGCTTTTCGATCGCGCCTTACGTGGACAGTACCCGCCGGGCTCAACGATAAAGCCGGTTTTTGGTCTTGCTGCCTTGGACAGTGGTGTTATCCCGCTTAACTATAAAGTGTATGACCCCGGTTTTTTCCAGCTCGAAAATCGTGAGCACAAGTACCGCGACTGGAAGCGTGGCGGGCATGGCGGTCGTGTTGATATCTATCAGGCCATCGTACAGTCCTGCGACACCTTTTTTTACAATGTCGGTTACAAGATGGGGATTGATCGCCTGCATCGCTACGGCACCATGTTCGGTCTTGGCAAGCCCACCGGGATTGATCTGCCGGGAGAGGCGTCGGGTATCATGCCTTCGCAGGCGTGGAAGCGTGGCGCAAAAGGTGTGGCCTGGTATCCGGGCGACACCGTGAATACCAGTATTGGTCAGGGGTTTATGTTGGCGACACCCTTGCAGTTAGCCGTGACAGCGAGTCGACTGGCGACCAGGGGGGTTGTACGCGAACCGCGTATGGTCATGACGAAGCACGCCGACGCGCTTGCGGTTGAAAATGTGCAGATCTCTCAGGTCAACTGGGACGTGGTTATCGGTGCTATGGTTGGTGTGGTGCACGACATTAGGGGTACCGCGAGCCGGGCAGTGAGCGGGCTCGATTACAAAATGGCGGGCAAGACGGGCACTGCTCAGGTTGTCGGCATCAAGCAGGAAGAAAAATATGATGCGAGCAAACTGGCTAAGTTACATCTGGATCACGCGTTGTTTGTCGCCTTCGCACCGGCTGAAAACCCGCGGATTGCAGTAGCGGTGCTTGTCGAAAATGGTGAGCATGGCAGTTCGACCGCAGCGCCAGTGGCGCGGGAAGTCATTGATGCTTACTTAAAACTGTATCCGGCGCTCGACACAGAGGACGAAAGTGGCTGAGTTTGATCGCCAGCTGAAAGAGCATGGCTCCGTCGTGTATGGAAGGCGTAGAAGCCTGTTCCGCCTGCGTGTCGACTACGTGTTGTTATTCCTGTTGCTGATGCTGATGGCTGTCGGCGTGGTGATTTTATACAGTGCTAGCGGGCAGCAGTTTGCCTATGTCTCACGGCAACTGGTGTTTATGGGGGTAGGTTTATGTGCGATGCTCGTTGTGGCGCAGATCCCCCCCCGGTTTCTGGCTCGCTGGGCTTTCGTGCTCTACGGTATGGGTCTTGGATTATTGGTGGGTGTGTTTTTTTTCGGCATTGACGCCAAGGGCGCACAACGCTGGCTAAGCCTCGGCGGTTTGCGCTTCCAGCCTTCCGAAGTACTAAAGATAGCCGTGCCGCTGATG
>JBFJZC010000074.1:0-10865 GCA_041622295.1 Porticoccaceae bacterium | reverse complement strand
GGATGGATCAATTGATCAGCTTAACTTTGGTTACGGTGGATGGGGTGACCTGGCGAATTTGACCTTTGGGCAACAGAAGGAAGACTTTGGTCTGGAAGACACCGGCAGTTCTAAGTGGACGACGGCGATTGAACGCTCACTGCCTGCCAACGCTTTTGATACAGGCAACAATGTCGGTATTAAATTGAGCGGTTCGAATAATTTTCTTACCTACAGCCTCGGTGTATTCAAGCAGGATGTAGATGGTCAAAATGATCTCGATACTGCGACGACGGGACGCTTTGTGATTCGCCCCATGAATGACGAAAATGGTTTGATCCACCTTGGTGTTGGTTACACCCAGCGTGACAGCGACAACGGTTTTGATAGCATTGAGTCTCGTCTCGGTGTCCGCGGCGGTGAAAACAAAACGGCAACCAAAGTGTCAGCTGGATATCTTGGCGGTATCGCCGACGAGATGACGGCCATGAACCTGGAGCTGGCCGCTTCGTTTGGTCCGGTTCATGTCATGGCTGAGTATTTCGACGGTGAACTATCCGGTGTTGGAGTTACACCCGATCTTGAAGCTGACGGCTATTATGCTCAGGTGGGCTGGATTGTGACCGGTGAGAGCCGTTCCTATAAGAACGAGATAGCGGCTTTTGACAAGGTTAAGCCAGCAGGGTCGGGTGGCGCCTGGGAAGTTTTCGCTCGATACGATGAGCTGGATTTTTCAGACAACGAAGGCGAGCCGATGATTAAGCTGGCGGGGACAACCGGTAACACGCTGACGGTAGGTGCGAACTGGTACGTCAATGAAGTCGTTAAGGCCTCCCTTAACTACGTTAAAGCTGATGTCGATGAGGCCATCAAGGGCGAGGATGACGGTAGCGCAATCGTCGCGCGTCTCCAGTTCGCCTTCTAGTTGATTATCATTTCGAGGCCCTCTGCTCCTGCAGAGGGCCTTCGGGTGTATCATCGCCTGATTTCTTTGTATAGAATACGCCGCATAGCCAACTGGGGCATCAGGGGGGTAACCCGTGGCACTGCATTTATGCCGTTCGTTCGTCTGTATTTTTTTCTTATCTCTTGGTGGATCGGTGGTCGCTGAAGAAGGCCGAGGAGACGACCCACTTGAGTCTTTCAATCGTGCGATGTTTACCTTTAACGATACCGCTGACCGCTGGGTTCTAAAGCCAGTCTCTCGGGGTTATCGCGCGGTCACACCTGATCCCGTCGAAAAAGGCATCGCTCGAATGTTTAGTAACGTCGGCGAAGTGGTGAATATTGTCAACGACGTATTTCAGGGGAAAGTCGCTCAGGCAGGCAACGATACTGGACGTTTGCTTGTCAACTCCACTGTCGGTGTTGCCGGTTTTTTTGATGTGGCCGATAGCTGGGGTATGCAAAAGTCTTCGGTAGAGGATTTTGGGCAGACGATGGCGGTCTGGGGTGTTCCCCAGGGCGCCTACATAGTGTTGCCATTTTTTGGGCCGAGCAATTTTAGAGACGCTCCAGGACGTCTGGTTGACAGTTTTCTGAATCCGATTGGCTACATTGAGCACGTGCCAACCCGGAATCAGGTGTATGGTGCTAACGTCTTATCCAGTCGGGCTGAGTTGCTGGAGGCTGAGAAGCTAATCAGCGGCGACAAGTACAGTTTTGTGCGGGATGTCTATTTACAAAGACGCGAACACCTTATCAACGACGGCCAGGTCGAAGATGATTTTGGGGATAGTGACTATCAGGACAGTGACTATCAGTAACCTACTGAACACGCCCAAAGAAACAGCTTTTATCAGGTAATATATGGCGGAGGACAACAAGCGTGTCTTGATTCTCTCCCGCGATCATCATCGCTGTACCCTTTGGGTGCGTCTTCTGGAATCTGTGGGCTGGCAGGTGAAGACGGTGAACTCCCCTGGTGCCGCCCTGGCTGCCGTATCTGAATTTTGTCCCGCGCTGATGTTTGCCAACGTTGAAGCGGGTGAACACGTGATAGATATTGACGAAGATTTCGCCCGGCGCTGTCGCGAATCGGGACTCGCCGTCATTCCTATCTTGTCTGAGGCCACACCGGCAGATGTGGCAGACAGTTTTCGGCGTGGCGCTATCGATGTGCTTATCGAACCTTTTACCGACCAGGCGATGCTGAATGCAATCGACCGGGCGGGTTCGTTTAAAGATCTGTATCGAGAAAACAAAAATTACCGTATGCAGATTGAGGACGCCAATCGGGAGTTGCGAGAAAGCCTCAACACGCTGAAGATGGACCAGCTGGCCGGTCGTCAGATTCAGCTCAACATTTTGCCAGACAAGCCTCTGGTCTATGGCGAGTATGAAATTGCCCATAAGATCGTGCCATCGCTTTACCTAAGCGGGGATTTTGTTGGCTATAGCGTTTTACTTGACCGTTTCCTTATTTTCTATGTGGCTGATGTTTCCGGTCACGGCGCGTCCTCTGCATTCGTGACTATCATGTTGAGCTTTATGGTGCGCCAATTGTCCTGGCGTCATACCAGTGAAGACGATACAGCCGCACTGCTGCGCGCTCCACAGGGGCTCCTCGAGCACATTAACCGGCAGGTTTTGGCGATGAAAATCGACAAGCATTTGACGATGTTAGTCGGAGCAATTGACACGGAGCGTCATACCTTGAGGTATGTCACCGGCGCTCAGCTGCCGATGCCGGTCCTGGTATCGAAATCTGGCCCTGAATTTTTGCCGGGTAAGGGTAGACCCGTTGGGCTTTTTGATGATAGCCACTGGACGGTTGAAGAAATCAGTTTGCCAGAAGAATTTTCACTAACGATTATTTCTGACGGTTTACTCGATTGTCAGCCGGGCGATTCGATTGCCGCAAAGGAGCAGTCTTTACTGGAAGCCTGTGGCAGAGCTGACATGGCGCACAAAAGTATTTGCATTGAATTGGGCGTTACCGATATTGCCGATGCTCGGGATGATGTTTCGCTATTGACGGTAGTCAGGAATCCGCGTCGTGGATAAAGGTAAAATTCTGGTTGGCGAGAGCGGCGGTAATTATTTAATTAAAATGACTGGTGATGTGCGGGTCACGCTTTGTACGTCGTTGAATCAGTATATCAATTCTATTTTCAAACGAAACGACGTAAAAAGCGTGTTAATTGATTTACGTGACACTGATGGTCTCGATAGCACCTCCCTGGGGTTGCTGGCTAAGTTGGCGCTGTATAGCGAGCGCAGATACGGTGTAGTGCCCATTCTTTTCTGTACGAATGAAAGTATTCTCAAGACACTGGAGGTCATGGCGCTTGATGAGCTGTTTGATGTCATTTGTAGCGATACTGCGGATGAGGCTATATTGCGGGAATTGCCCTGTGAGCCGGATGAAGACCGGGCGCGGGAGGATGTCCTGGAAGCGCACAGGCTTTTGGTGGAAATCAATCCTGAATGCGAAGCGGAATTTATTGACCTGATCAGGTATCTCGAAGATGAGGTGGGCGTGTAATGGGCGCTTTTTCGTCTAGGAGGTTAATTCTTTTCTGGCTAAATTTTTTGCTAGGATGTATTGGCTATGTCGAATATGTAGGAGATCGGCCAGTTTTCTAATCAGACTTTCTTCATATTTATCAAGTACCCCATCTGACAGGGCGACCAGCCACAGCTGTTTTAAGAGATCAAATTTTTGTGAGACGGAGAAATGTTGATTGACCAGCTGGGTAAATTGGTAGAGCGACGTGGCTTCTGCGACTTCTAACTGTGCAAGTTCAAATAGCTCTTCGCTTTCTGCGGATGACAGTCCGAATGAAGTGCGGAGTAATGTTTTTATTCTGGATTCTTCTTTGTCGACCGCCTGACCGTCGGTTACCATAATCTCTACCAGTAGCGCCGCGCTGGCAAGTCGGATTCCGTCGTGGTCACCGCTGGTATTGGCGTGTGGTTCTATATTTAGCTTAAAAAACTCTTTAAATCTGTTTAACATGGATTCTGCTCGCAGTGATGGTTGGGGTAAAATCGGACCTGAGATATCGTGTTAAGTTAATCGCATGTGTGCTTTATCTATCTATTAAGCATCTGTAGCTGGATGAGCATTAGAAAACTCGTTCATTAAAGCCATCGCTTCACAAAGTAGTGAGGTGTCGGCTTCAGCTGAACCCGCCCGGGTGCTGAGCAGCTGCCGGAACTTCCGTGCGCCAGGCTGGCCGTGAAACAAGCCAAGTATATGTCTGGTTATCTGGTGGAGGCGTACTCCGTTGCGGAGCTCCGTTTCCACATAGGGGATCAATTGCTCTAATACTGACAAGCGTTCGACCGTCGATGCAGGTTCGCCGTGAATCACTTGGTCGACCTCGGCGAGGACATAAGGATTGGAATACGCTTCTCGCCCCATCATCACCCCATCAATCTGCGATAAATGTTGTTTCGCTTCGACAAGACTATTGATACCGCCATTAAGAATAAATTCCCGTTCGGGGAAGTCTGCTTTCAACCGGTAAACCAGGTTGTAGTCCAGGGGCGGTAATGTTCTGTTTTGCTTTGGGCTGATGCCGTCGAGCCAGGCTGCGCGAGCGTGGACAATAAAGGTATGACAGCCGGCATCGACAACGCTACCGACAAAAGTGGCGAGCCGATCGTAACTCGTCTCCCGGTCGATGCCGATGCGGTGTTTGATGGTCACCGGGATACTGACGGCGTCGCGCATAGCGGCAATGCAATGAGCAACAAGCTGTGGTTGCTTCATCAGACAGGCGCCAAACTGGCCCTGTTGCACCTTATTGCTGGGGCAGCCGCAATTGAGATTTACTTCGTTATAGCCATAGCGTTCAGCAATTCTCGCGCATTGCGCGAGCGCCGTCGGATCGCTGCCACCTAGCTGTAGCGCGAGCGGCTGCTCAATGGCTTCAAATCTGAGGTGATGATCGCGGTCGCCATGGAGTATTGCACCGACCGTCACCATCTCTGTGTAGAGGAGTGATCGCCTGGTGAGTAAGCGCATAAAATATCGGCAGTGTCGATCAGTCCAGTCGAGCATCGGCGCTACGCTAAACGCTCGGTTCAGGGGCGACGAGATCTGTAGGGGGATTGTGCTGGCCGTGTGGTCATTGAGCATGCAGGGCATGGTGAAAGGGTCATCGACGGGTAATGCCGCCATTTTAACGTCTATTTGCCCTGCGGGTCGATTGCCGGTCGCTGCAGTCCAGGATAATCATGCGAGATCGGTCCACGCTAACTTTTCGCGGTGCAGTCGTGTTATATTTCGAGGCCTGAAATGGCCCCTGAAATTCGCGTCTTGGTCGCGCGTTAACACTGATCTTTAAATCGTGTCGGCGTCTGCGGCGGGTCAGATAGCTATCTTGAGTAAGTACATTTCTGGTTAAGTACATTCGATCCTATGGAGGACAGCACGTGATTGTTAAAGATAAATTCTACATCAATGGGCAGTGGGTTAAGCCAGTCGGCACTGATACGGCGGAGATAACTAATCCCGCCACGGAGGAGGTGGTCGCCAGGGTTGCACTGGGCTCGGAAGCCGACGTTGATGCTGCAGTAATGGCGGCCAGAAACGCCTTTGATAGCTGGTCACAAACAGATCCGTCGGTCAGGGCAGACTACCTGGATAAAATTGTAGCAGGACTGGAAGCCCGAACGGGCGATCTCGCCGATTCGATTACTGCGGAAATGGGTATGCCGGTAATGTTGTGCAAGGGCGCACAAATAGGTAACCCGGTGTTTACGTTCAAAGAAGCTGCGAAGCTCTGTCGGGAATATCCGTTTGAAACAGATCATGGGAAAACCCGGGTCATAAAAGAAGCGGCGGGTGTCTGCGGTTTGATTACTCCCTGGAATTTCCCGCTTAATCAGATCGGTGGCAAAGTCGCGCCAGCACTGGCGGCTGGCTGCACAATGGTGCTAAAACCCAGCGAGCTGGCCCCCCTGGATGCATTTATCCTGGCTGAGATTATTGCCGAAGCGGGCGTGCCTGCCGGCGTTTTCAATCTGGTCGTTGGTGCGGGCCCAGTGGTGGGTGAGGCGCTGGCTCGACATCCTGAAGTCGATGTGGTTTCCATTACCGGCTCAACACGTGCTGGCGCTGCGGTGGCTATAGCCGCTGCACCGACGATCAAGCGGGTAGGGCAGGAGCTCGGTGGCAAGTCGGCAAATATTATCCTCGAGGATGCTGATTACAGTCGTGCGGTAAAAGGCGGTACTCGGCTGGCGATGTTTAACTCCGGGCAGGCCTGTAATGGCCCAACGAGAATGATCGTGCCGCGAAAAGATTTAAAGGAAATTGAATCAATTGTTCTTCAAGCCATTGATACTATTAAAGTTGGAAATCCTCTAGAAGACGATACATACATGGGACCTATTGCAAATCAGGCGCAATATGGGCGTGTTTTGGCGTTTATTGAGAGGGGTGTCAAGGAGGGCGCGCGACTGCTTACCGGTGGCACCGAAAAGCCTGCGGGTTGTGAGAAAGGCTATTTTATTGCCCCGACCGTCTTTACCGACGTTAGCAATGATATGGCTACGGCTCGTGAAGAAGCTTTTGGTCCGGTGCTATGCCTTATTCCCTATGACACGGAAGAAGAGGCTATTGCCATTGCCAATGACAACCCCTACGGCTTGTCTAGCTATGTTCAATCTGGAGATATCGAGCATGCACGACAAGTTGGCCGCAGGATTCGTGCGGGTCATGTCGAATTAAACGGTGCAAGGTTTGATCAGGGAGCGCCTTTTGGGGGTTATCGGATGTCTGGGAATGGCCGCGAGCACGGTAGCTGGGGCCTGGAGGAATATCTGGAGACCAAGGCGATGATTGGCTACGTGCCTAGAGATGCCAGTTAATTTTAGGAGTATTCATTCGGACGGTTGTTGGAGTGTGCGCTAGTTAACACTTTGTGTAAGGGGCCAGATCGTATTAATTAAACGCTTGATATTCGTCTCTATGTCCATGCTAAAATTCTGTGCCTGCAACAAGTTGCGGGCACTTTTGCAAGTAAACTAGAGAAATATAAATGGCGGATAATAAAGTCGCGACGGCTCGATCAGACACTTCTGACACATCGGGTGGCTCTGGTGGCACCGATCCAGGCGAACCTGGCCACGACGATTCACTGGCCAGTGAGTGTTATGCCGGCTTGTTAGATTGTCTGGTGCTGGTATGCAGGCTTGAAGGACGAGTGATGTCAACCACGGCAGTTACTGCCGGGTTACCCATGGAGAACGGCATACTCACCCCGGAGCTATTCGTTCGTGCTGCCAACCGCGCGGGTCTGGCGGCCTTGCCGATGGAGCGGTCGCTTCAGGAAATTCCGCAGCATGTTTTGCCTGCGATTCTAATGATAGATACGAATCGCTATGCGGTGGTAACAGATATTGATGTCGGCGCCGGATTTGCCATGTTGATGTCTCCGGACAGTCAGGCTTTACATCAGGTAAATCTTACTGAGCTAGCCAGGCATTATCAGGGGCACGTGTTTTATGTGCGTCCTTCGCAGCAGTTTGATTCGCGCACGCCCAAAATATACAAGAGTCCTGGGGAGCACTGGTTTTGGGGGGTGTTGAGAAGCTCCTCGGGGATTTATCGAGATGTTTTAATCGCGTCGCTGTTGATCAATCTTTTTGTGTTGGCGCAACCACTTTTTGTCATGAACGTGTACGACCGGGTAGTGCCAAATAACGCAATAGAGACGTTGTGGGCATTGGCAATAGGCGTGGCTATCATTTACGGGTTTGATCTAGGTTTGAAAGCGATACGCAGTTACCTGGTTGAACTCGCTGCCAAGCGTACAGACGTGATTATATCAGCGAGATTATTTGAACGAGTCCTCAATTTGAAAATGCGCAGTCGCCCTGTGTCGATTGGTGCCTTTACAAACCGCTTGCACGAGTTCGACGCTATTCGCAGCTTTATCACCTCGACCACCATATTGACACTTATCGATCTGCCGTTTCTGGTCTTGTTCCTGGGGTTCATCGCTTATCTCGGAGGTTGGCTAGTCGCAATACCGTTGGTAGTTATCCCGTTGTCACTGTTGCTGGCATACCAGGCACAGGTAAGACTGCGGCCAGCAGTAGAAAACGTGATG
This sequence comes from Porticoccaceae bacterium, assembly GCA_041622295.1. GTDB lineage: Bacteria > Pseudomonadota > Gammaproteobacteria > Pseudomonadales > Porticoccaceae > HB2-32-21. Next base: position 2,817 of record JBFJZC010000074.1, on the reverse strand, counting down.
CGCGGCTCCGCCAAAAAGAACGCTACTCTGGTGGAAAGTATGGTCGGTATTGAAACCATCAAAACCACTGGCGCAGAAAGTGGCGTGCAACGAAATTGGGAGCAGTCCGTCGGTTATGTGTCGCAGTGGAGCCTGCAATCGCGAATGCTCTCAAACTCCGCCCTGCAAAATGTGCAGTTTCTACAGCAAATTGCAATGGTGGCCATCGTGGTCGCAGGGGTCTATCTGATTAGCGAGCAAGAGCTGACCCTGGGTGGCTTAATCGCGTGCGTGATACTCAATGGGCGCGCACTGGCGCCACTGGGACAAATGGTATCTCTGCTGACGAATTACGATCACGCCGAGGGAACACTTAAATCGCTGGATGAGATTATGTCTTTGCCGGTGGAGCGGGCCGAAGACCAGCGGTTTTTACATCGTAACAAGTTGGCGGGAGAAATTTTATTCAAGGATGTGACCTTTTCATATGCTGACCAGCCATCGCCAGCGATTGAGAACGTTTCGTTTAGTATTAAACCGGGGGAAAAGGTTGGCATCATTGGCAAGATTGGCTCGGGCAAGTCGACCTTGTCCAGGTTGATCCTGGCGTTACAGGATGCAGACAGGGGTTCGGTGCGAATCGATGGTTTTGATATAAAGCAGCTGGACCCAGCAGACTTGCGCGCCAACATCGGTTATGTGTCGCAGGACGTCATGCTGTTCTTTGGCACCATTCGCGAAAATATTGCTCTTGGTCAGGGCGCTGTTGAGGACGCCAGTGTTGTCGCTGCCGCGGAATGCGTCGGTATAGATAAGTTTGTTAATAGCCATCCCCAGGGGTACGAAATGCCGATTGGTGAGCGTGGTGAAACACTCTCTGGTGGGCAGCGACAGGCGGTTGGCCTTGCGCGAGTATTTTTGCGTGACCCACCTATCGTATTGCTGGATGAACCGACTGCGTCGATGGACCAGGGCAGTGAAAACTTGATAAAGGAGAACTTAAAAAAATTAGTCGAAAATAAAACGCTGATTTTGATTACACATAAAATGACGATGCTGGATATTGTTGATCGGCTTATTGTTCTCGACAACGGCAAGGTTGTCGCTGATGGACCCAGAGACCAGGTTATCGAGTCGTTGCGGCAGGGACAAATCCGGGGTGCTGCGAAATGACCGAGCGCCCAGAGACTAGCGAAACAAGAGACGAATTAAATCGTTGGACCCGATTTAAGCGAGGCCTCGATATTGTTCCGGTAACAGATCTTAAATATATGTCCTATTCGTCTGAGGCCATGCTGCAACAGGCGCCCGGCTTACAGCGGTTATTGCTGCGTGTCATTTTAGTGTTATTAATTGTTATGCTCACCTGGGCATATTTTGCGGAGGTTGATGAATTTACTCGAGGGCAGGGCCGCATTGTGCCGTCAAGCGATGTTCAGGTTGTGCAAAATCTTGAGGGTGGAATTATTGCTAAAATCATGATGTCTGAGGGTGACCTGGTCGAGAAGGATCAGCCCCTGGTCTTGATTGACGACACCATCTTTTCTTCTACCTTGCGCGAGCGTTCGTTACAGGCTGCTCAGCTTCAGGTAAAAGCGGCACGACTACGCGCTCAGGCCGAGGGCACCAGTTTTGACGAACAGTGGCAGGAGCTGGATAAGCATGTCAGCGGCAATGACGCGTTAACGGAAAGTGAGCGAACGTTGTATCGCTCCAGTATGTCGGAATTTGCTTCTCACGTGGCAGCCCTCAATCAAAGGGTGGAGCAAAAAAAGCAGGAGTTATCTTCGGTACGTTTAAATCGACAAAGTCTTTCCAGCAGTTATGTTTTATTGCAAAAAGAATTAGATTTCACTGCGCCGCTAGTACAGGCTGGCGCGGTCTCCCATGTGGAGTTGTTGCGCCTCGAGCGGCAGGTGAACGACCTGAAAGGAGAGCTGGGCAAAGCGGAGCTTGCGATCCCTCGCTTGCAGTCCGAATATGACGAAGCAAAAAACAACCGCGATACCTTTGCTCAAAATTTCGCGAACGAAGCTCGCCGTGAATTGAACGATGTTAATGCCGAGCTAGCACGTTTACAGGAAGGCAACCAGGCTTACAGCGATCGGGTGGCGCGAACGACTGTGCGATCCCCAGTGCGCGGCACCGTTAAGCAGATCAATGTCAAAACGATCGGCGGCGTTGTGCAACCCGGCATGGATCTGGTTGAAATTGTACCGGCGGACGACTCACTGTTGGTGGATGCCAAAGTCCTGCCGTCAGATATTGCTTTTATTCACCCGGGCCAGCTGGCCACGATTCGGTTTACTGCTTACGATTTCTCGATACACGGTGGCCTGCCCGCCCATGTTATTAATATCAGTCCCGACACCATTGTGGATGAAGAAGGTGTCAGTTATTATGGCATCCGCTTGGAAACCGAAAGTAGTGTATTGGGTGACATGGATAATCCCCTGCCAATTATGCCAGGAATGACTGTAGAAGTAGACATTCTTACCGGCAAGAAATCCATCCTCGATTACATTCTTAAACCAATTTTAAAAACGAAGCAATTGGCCTTTCGGGAGCGATGACCGGCGATAAGCGGTGTCATCGGGGTGCTGAGTGGTTGGTCGTGACCGAAGTAATTCAGTTGTGTTTCAACTGGTAGTAATTGGGGGACGAGTGGTAAGAGCCTTGCACACCAAATGTGGTAAAAATGGCATTAAAGCGTGCGAAGCTGTGTTTCAGCTATTTGGCTGGGGCAACGGGGAGTCACCATTGAGCCCGTGAACTGAAGTGGTAGATCCACCAACAGAGAGTGCAGCAGTGGATCTGTAACAGTAATGCAACGCAACT